>NZ_JBFAZW010000005.1:31214-166182 GCF_040682015.1 Dactylosporangium sp. NPDC051485 | reverse complement strand
GTGCCACCGTCCTCTCGGCCCCACGGCGCCCCGCGCATGGGGCGCAGCCTCTTGTTGCCTTTCGGGGGCGGGCCGACCGGCGATCGCCGGTCGGCCCGCTGTGCTAGGAGTGCCGGATCAGGGGTAGCTGATCACGTTGGACGGCGAGACGTTCGAGGCCTGAGCCGCGGCACCCGTGTCGTTGATGACGTGGGTGATCGAGCCCTTGCCCAGCGACACCGTGAGGATGTCGTGGAACTTCACGTTGGCGTTGTTGGGCACCTCGTAGGCGTGGTACGCGGCGATGGACGGGTCGCTGTTGAAGACGCAGTAGCTGCCCATGCCCCAGGCCTCGTGCGAGGTGACGGTGTTGGCCACCTTGTACGCGGCGTAGCCGGTGATCCCGTCGTGGGACCAGGCGGCGGCCGACGGCGGGTCGTAGGGCAGCTCGTTCTGGAAGAAGATCGTCTTGCCGCCGTTGCCGTTCCAGATCACGTTGTACTTCTGGAAGTGCTCGACGAACAGGCCGTAGCCGGTGACGTTCTGGCCGTTGACGATGAGACCGGTGTCGGAGGGGTTGGACGTCCAGCCCGCTCCGTCGCCGTGGTCGGCCCGCCAGGCCCAGATGTGGTCGATGATCGTGTTGTTGTTGTTGACCACCAGGGCGTTGGTGACCTTGGCCGCGCCCGCGCCGCCGACGCGCAGGAACACGTCGGAGATCAGGTTCGGCGCGCCCGCGTGGTTGGCGCTGGCGCCGTTCGGGCCGACCTGCAGCAGCGCCGGGCTGTTCGTCGTGCCCGCGTCGAAGAGCAGGCTCGCGATCTTCACGCCGTCGACGTCACCGACGGCCATCGGCAGCGCGCCGTTGTCCGCCACGATCGTCGCGTAGCCCAGGCCCAGCACGACCGTGCCGGCCCGGTTGATGTTCACGGTCTGGTTCAGGTGGTACACACCCGGCGTGAACAGCAGGTTCAGGCCCTGCGCCACGGCCTGGTTCAGCGTCGCCGCGCTCACGCCCGGCTTCGCCACGTAGAACTGGTTGAGCGCCAGCGACGTGCCCGGGGTCTGCCCGTTGATCCAGGTCGCACCCGAGGAGTTCGTCCGCAGCGACGGCACGAACACCCGGTAGCCACTCGCGTCGGCGTAGAGGTACGGCTTCTCCTGCGTCACCGGCGAGGTGCCCAGCACCGTGTACGGCGGGTTCGGGAAGCTCTGCGCCGGGGCGCCCTGCACGCCCGAGAACACCATGTTCCACACGGAGCCGTTCCAGCTGCCGATGGTGGAGTCCCGGGTGAACCACTGCTGCTGCGAGCAGGGGTTGATGTTGCCGCTGACCCGCGAGTCGGCGATGTAGCCGCCGGAGGCCCAGCCGCAGTCCGGCGAGGCGAGGGTCATGCCGCCGTGCACGTCGATGCGGCGGAACGGCGCGGCCTGCGCGACGGCCCAGCGGTCGACCCCGGAGACCGGGTAGATCGACAGGTTCTCCGCCGAGCGCCAGAAGTTCTGGGTGGCGTTGCCGGCGAACCAGCCCGCGTCGACGGTGACGTCGCCGTGGATCTGCACGTCCTGCGGGTTCTGGCCGAGGCCGTTGATCGACGTGTAGAAGCCGATCTGCGCGTTGAGGCCGCTGTAGGAGCCCGGCTTGAACAGGAGCTGGTAGCGCTCGGTGCCGAACTGGTTCTTCTCCTGCTGGGTGAAGACCTGGTCCAGCTTCGCCTGGATCGTCGCCGAGGACTGGCTCGGGTCGAACACGATCACGTTGGCGCCGAGGTCACCGCCGCCCGGCAGCTGCGGGCCGGTGGGCGTCGGGGTCGGGCTGGCCGACGGCGACGGCGACGAGGACGTCGGGCCGCTGCCACCGGCGTTGACGATGAGCTCCCAGATCGAGTACCCGTAGCCGGTGCCGCGGGCGGTGCCGTACACCCGGATCCAGCGACCCGAGCCGCTCAGCCCGCTGAGCGTCTGGTTGCCACCGGTCGCGCCGGTGACCGTCTTGATGGTCGTCCAGTTGGTGTTGTCGGTCGACGTCTGGATCTGGAAGTCCTTGCCGTAGGCGGCCTCCCAGTTGATCGTGACCTGGCAGATCTGCTGGACCGAGCCGAGGTCGACGCGCAGCCACTGCGGGTCGCTGGCCGCGCTGGACCAGCGGGTGCCGCCGTTGCCGTCGACGGCCGCGGAGGCCGGGGTGCCGGCGTTCTCGGTGCTGGACGCGTCGGCCGTCTTGCCCTGCGCCACGTTGGTGGTGGTGTCGCACGGCCCCGAGGTCGGGTTGCCGCCGAACGAGCCGTAGACCTGGACCTCCCACAGGGAGTAGCCGTAGGCGGTGGCCCGGGCGGTGCCGTTCACGCGCACGTAGCGGCCGCTGCCGGTGACGTTCAGCGTCTGCGTGCCACCGGTGCCGGTGGTGGTCGAGTAGACGTTGGTCCACGCGTTGCCGTCGTTGGAGGTCTGGATCTGGAAGGCCGTCGCGTACGCCGCCTCCCAGTACAGCTTCACCTGCGAGATCGTGGCGGCCTGGCCCAGGTCGACCTGAATCCACTGCGGGTCACTGAAGGCGCTGGACCAGCGGGTCCCGGTGGTGTTGCCGTCGAACGCGGCGGACGCGGGGGAGCCGGCGTTCTCGGTCGACGACGCCGTGGCCGTCTTGCCCTGCGAGAGCAGGGTGTCCGCGGCGGAGGCGGTCAGCGTCGTGGTGACGGCGTACGTCGCCAGCACCACGACGGTGGCGATGGCGGCGAGGATGAGATTTCGGCGGCGGTGGTTCGCCGTTGGCGGTGCGGCGGTGTGCATTCTCTGCTCCTGATCCAGGGCATCGTCGACAGCCGGAACCCCACCACCGCGGCGGCGGTGGCGTTGTTGACACTTGTGTTCCGGCGGACGGGGTGTCAGGCTCACCAAACCGGGAACGGGCGGCCTGGGAACCGGGGTGGGGTTGGGAGAGCGCTCTCCCAACGACGAGAGTTATCCGCCGAGCCCGCCCTGTCAAGAGGTCCACGGTTCCGGAACTGAAATTTAGAGAGCGCTCTCCTGGAGTGATCCCTCGTATCGAATCCTGTAATCGATCCCGGCGTCCCGGGCGAACCTGGCCACGGCCTCCGAAAACGCCGCGTTTCGATCCCCGCCGGCGGCCTCGAACGCCCGGTCGACGATGAGCACCGTGAACGGCAGGGCCGTCAGCAGATCCAGCCGGACGGTCCGGGTGCCGGTGTGGTCCAGCGCGAACCCGGCCCCGGCCGCGCGCAGCTCGGTCATCGCCCGCCGCACCGCGTCGTCGTCGGCGAGCTGGGCGGCCGGCAGCGCGAGCGTGACCTCGGCCGGCGCGACCCCGGCCTCGGCCAGCAGGCCGAGCAGCTCGGCGGCGAACCCGGGCGAGACCAGCGCGGCCCGCCCGACCTCGATCGTGCACGGCGGGACCGCGGCGGCGATCGCCCGGCGCAGGTCCGAGCGCCGCGACTCCGGAGTCATCAGCAGGCCGCTGAGGTCCGGGGTGTACCGCGCGTGCGTACCCTTCCCACGCTTCTTCGCCGCGTACATGGCGATGTCGGCGTGGCGGAGCAGGTCGTGCGCGTCGTCGCCGGCCGGCCGGTCGGCCACCCCGACGCTCGCGGTCACCGTGAGCACGTGCCCGTGGCTGCGCACCGGCGCCGCGAGCTCGTCGATGATCCGCCCGGCGAGGGCGTCCAGCATGTGCTCGTCGTCCAGGTCCGCCAGCACGATGGCGAACTCGTCACCGCCGAGCCGGGCCACCAGGTCGGTCGGGCGGACCGCGGCCCGCAGCCGGCGGCCGACCTCGATCAGCAGCCCGTCGCCGACCGGATGGCCGAGCGTGTCGTTGACCGCCTTGAAGTCGTCCAGGTCGACCAGGATGGCCGCGGCCCCGGTCTCCAGGCGCTCGTTGAACAGCGCCCGGTTGGGCAGGCCGGTCAGCGCGTCGTGGGTCGCCTGCTCGTGCAGCAGCCGCTGGTGCTCGCGCACCGCGCGCAGCAGCCCGTCGTTGTCCCGGAAGGCGAGCAGCTGCCGGGCCACCACGACCCCGTTGGCCACGACCGCGCCGATGACCACGGGCAGGGTGCCGGCGCCGGTCGCGGCCACCATGACGAGCAGCAGATTGATGGCGGCGATGGCGAGGTACGGCAGCACCGAGTAGGGCCGCCGACGCGGCGGCGGCACGGCCGCGGCACCCGGCGTGACCCGGCGCCACTGCAGCACCCCGGCCGCGGCCACCAGCAAGGACTCGGCCGTGGTGATCACGTCGGAGACGCCGGCCAGGCGCGAACTCTGCAGGACCGGCACGAGGGCCGAGCCGATCGAGCCGAGCAGCACGACGAGGGCGAGCGTCTGCAGGGCCCGCACGTCGACCGCGGCGGTGCCGACCAGGATCAGCTTGACCACGGCCAGCACCGCGAGCAGGCACAGCACGCTCAGCACGAGCAGGCCGAGCACCTTGGGCAGCGGGGCGTCGGTGGCCACGAGCGGGCGCAGCACGAAGTGCCACAGGAAGGTGGCCGAACAGACCAGCACGGTGGCCGCGTCGAGGCCCAGCCGCAGCCAGTCGCCCCGGCTGCGGCTACGGGTGGGCAGCCGCAACAGCGCCCAGAGCACGAGCATGAGGGCGACGCTGAGCAGGACCACCGCGCCGGTGAGCACCGGGCCGGTCTTACGCCCGCCGAGGCTCGCCTCGGTCAGCGGCTTGGTCGCCGGCGCGATGAGCACGGCAGCGATCGCCATGTGCCGCCAGAACCGGCGGCCGGCCGGGTTGAGGCCGGGCGCGCGGGAGGCGCCGAAGAGGAAGCCGCCGCCGATCGCGATGCCGACGGCGCCCGGCACCCAACCGAGCGGGGTGAGCCGGTCGAAGCCGAAGAAGCGCGCAAGGCCCCAGCCGATGGCGAGCGTGAGGAGCGGCACGTAGAGGGCGAGCAGCCGGCTGGTCCTCACCGCCTGTCCTCACCGCCTTCGCCCCTGGCCGGCAGTTTCCGGCCGCCATACCTTCGGCTGAACAAGTGCAGAAATGAGCGGTCTCGTCCTCCCGATCGCGGACGTGCGGACAGGGTAGCCCCATGCGCGCGCCGCGATCCAGTACGTCGGAATAGTGGATCAATACTCAGTTTCCCGCCCGACCGGCCGATACCGCCGGCACGAGCGGTCCGGATCGCAGCGGCGCCCGGTCGCTGCTCGGGTGCCAGATCGCGCGTTTCAGCACCGTAATCTGTCGCTGATGCTCTCGCAGCAGCGCATTTGCGGCCTCTTCGATGGTCGCGGCACGTCCATCTTGCGCAATCGTTATCCGCCAGTGCCGCATCCCGCGCGCGGATATCGTCACGCTGCCGTCTTCTGATCGGCCGGTGGCGGTGATATATCCGCGTTGGGCGACATATTGCGCCGCCCGCCACCCGATCGGCGGCGGCTCGGCGCTGTGCCCCGCCGCGTCGAGCACCGCCCGGATGTGCGCGGCCCACAGCGCCCTCCCGAGCGACTCCAGATCCCGCTCCAGGTTGGTCGCGTCGTGCACGGCGATGCGCACTCGTTCGAGCCCGAACAGTTCCCCGGCCACCCCGCCCACCGCGGCCCGCACGTTCACTGCCATCCGAACAGTTCCGGCCGGTCGCTGACGGTGCTCGACGTGCCCTCCAGGGCCGCCGCCACCGCGTCGAGCCGCTCCCGCACGTGCCCGAGCAGCATCCGGATCGCCTCCCGCACCCGCTCGATCACCTCGAACGGATCGTCGGCGCTGAACGAGGTCTGCGGCGCCTCCCCCGGCGGCGTCGCCGCGAGCACCTGGGCCACCGCCGCCACCCCACCGGCCGCGAGCGAGGCCCCGCCGGTGAGCGGCACCGCGACGACCGCCGCCACCGAGGCCACGACGGTGAACGTGACCGTCCACTCGGTGCGCGTGCACTCCTTGCAGGCCGCCAGCGCCTGCAACGCCCGCTCGGCGATCTGCCCGGCGTCGTCGCGCGCCCGCGCCCAGATCTCGGCCTGCGCCACGACCGCCCGGTGCAGGACCACCCCGACCGCATACTGGTTGCGCACGAACGCCGGCCACGGCTCGAGGAAGTTCTGACGGAACCGCTCGGCCGCCGAGCCGCTCCAGAGATGCAAGGCCGCAGCGGTACCGCCGATCCGCGCGAGCTCCACATTGGCCGGACGATCCGTCCCATCCCCTGTGGACAGTCCACGAAGGACATCGTCGACGTCCGCGGCGAGCCGCAGGAACCGCGCCGGATCGGGAAACCCGGACACGGCCCGGAACGCGTCGGGAACGTCGGCGAACTCCCGCTCGACCGCCACCCGCCGCGCGGCGTCCGCCCCGAGCCCCGCCTGCGCCACGGCGACCGCCATGCGCTGGACCTCACAGGCGCGCTCCATGAGCCCTTCGTACGTCACCGCGGCCCCTCCGCGTTTCCGGCCCGCAGCCGGTCGAAGTCGGCCCCGGCCGCCGCATCGGCCCGCGCGTACTCCGCGGCCGCGACGCACACGGCCGCGGCCGCCTCCTCGATCTGCCCCTCGGCCGCCGCCAGCACGCTGACCAGCTGCGCCCGCAGCGCACACCATTGCCGGTCGTCGTGCCGCACGCTTCCGAAGCCGTCCGCCGCCCGCCGGTACACGCCGGCGAGCGCCGGCAGGTCGACCCGCCCGGCCCGCCAAAGCCGATAGATCTCCACCCCGAGCACGTCTCCCCCGCCCTGTGTCGCTTGCCCTGTCGCTTGCGCTGCGTCCGCTTGCGCTGTGTCCGCTTGCGCTGTGTCGCTTCGCGCGACGGAGGCTAGGGTCCAGCGCCACTTCACGGCGAGTCTGCTTTGTCGGGATTTGTCCCGATGCTAAGCAGGTCCGAGCAGGTCCCACCGGTTCCCGGCGATATCCCGGAAGACGACGATCCGCCCGTACTCCTCCACGCGCGGTAACCCCTCGAACGCCACCCCGTGTTCAACCATCCGCGCGTAGGTAGCGTCGAAGTCCTCCACCCGGAGAAAGAACCCGACCCGCCCGGCCGCCTGCTCCCCCACCCCGGCCAGCTGCCGCTCCCCGTCAGCCTGCGCAAGCAACAGCCCGGTCCCCCCGTGGGGCGGCCGCACCACCACCCACCGCTTCGCCCGCCCCCCGACCGAGGTGACCGAGGGCGAGTCCTCGACCAGCTCGAACCCGAGCACCCGGACAAAGAACTCAATCGCCGGGTCGTACGCCTCCACCACGATCGCCACAAGATCAAGCCGCATCCCCGGAGCCTACGGGGATACCGCGTGGGCAGCCGCCGGAGGCATGCGCTAAGCTGTACCGGCTGCGGGCGAGAGCAAGCAGCACCGGGACATAGCGCAGCTTGGTAGCGCACTTGACTGGGGGTCAAGGGGTCGTGGGTTCAAATCCCGCTGTCCCGACGTGAGAAAAGGCCAGCTCAGCTGGCCTTTTTCGTCGAACGTGGCGAATGTTCCGATCATCTCGTGACACGTGATTTTGCCCGTACGGGCGTACTGCTTACGCAAAGTGGCTGCTGGACAACCTTTGGATCTTGCAGTGCGACGGTTAGCGACAGGTCTGCGGTTGCCGCTTCTCGACATGTGAAGATCGGCCGATCGCCGCCTGAAGTGCTCCTTTGCGTATGCTGCGGTCATTCCTCGCCCGCAAACCGGCCCCTTGACATGTCCGTACCGCTTATGTCCGTTGTGGATGATCACGACACATGCGCGACACGTACGCGCGTACGGTGATCTTCCAACCTGCGGCACCCTCTGGATGCTGCCAGCTGAATCAACGACCTCGCGCCAACGGCACGAATGGGCCGCCAACGCGAGGGTGAAATGACATGCGACGTGCAAGCTGTTCCCGGGCGGCCGAGCAGGACGCAGGCAACGACCCGCCCATGTGAGCAGCCTCAATGAAGTGTCTGGTAGGCGTCGACTCGTTGCGTCCTGAATAGTCCTGATAGCCGCCGCGGCGGGCAGACGGCCGACCGGCTCCTCCGCCGGCCGGCCGCGACGCCAACAGCCGTCCTGCGACGTCTCCAGCCGGCTACATCGACCGGTACGTCGGTGGGCGTTCACCGACCCGCAGGAACCACGGGACCACTTCGTCCTCCGCCGGCAGGTGCACCGCGGCCGCGGCCTCCCACGCGTCCAGCTCGTCGTCGTGGCAGCCCGTGGCGGTCGCCGCGGCCACCCGGGCCGCCTCGGAGGCCGCCGGGGCGTGCCGTTGCGGAATGTCAGCGTGAGCGGCCATGCCGGCACTGAGGCCGCCGGCCACCCCGCGGGCTCCTCGATGACGGCCTCGGCGACCGGGGTAAGGAACAGCACCGGCGGATGGAACACCAGCTCGGTCCCGCCCGCGTCGACGACCCGATCCCCGGGGTCCAGGAATGCATACGAGCGGTGCTGCAGGACCACCTCGATCGGATCCATGTACGGGTTCACCGAATTGTCGTAGCGTCCGTATCCACCCTGCGGTGGCGTCCCGACTGGCACCACGGCCAGCAGTGCCTGCACCACGGTGCGCCGGTAGGCGACGTAGGTGTACGCCTCGGCGGCATACACCAGCTGCTTGGGGATCTCGACCCGGCAGGTGTCGCCCGTTGCAACCTCCGCCGCTGGCGGCGTCAGGACGAATGGGTCCCGGTCACTCGGTGAAGCATGCTTCTCGAACTGCCGGAGCATGCCGGCCACCCAGGGCAGCTGCAGCAGAACTCCGTGGCTGTTGTCGGTGTCGGCCACGGTCGCCTCGACCGGCGCGCACGACAGCTGCAGCACGTCACCGGAGCGGAACGGCGCCCGGCCCACGCTGTCCGGCTGGAACTGCCGCTCCTCCGCCGCGACCAGCACCACCGGCTCCTCGCCGGCGACTCGGCCGCCCGCCGGGGCGTGCCCGGCATGGCGGACCCGCGGCACCGGTCGCGGCGGCAAGGGGCCGGCCACAGTGAGCTCATACTCGACCGCCAGCTGCTCGATCAGCGGCCCGAGGTCGGTCGTGATCTGCCGGACGGCTTCGACCGCGGCGGCCCGCGACACGCCGCGGACCGCCTCCACCGTCCGCTGCTGCGCCTCCAGTTCCAGCTCAGCCCACCGCTCCGCGTCCCGGATCAGGGTGTTGAAGACCTCGTCGGCGGCGTACCCGGCCCACAGCGCCCAGGCCTCCGCCGGATCCGAGGCGCCGGCGTGCAGAGCGCGCCGCAGGGCCTCCGTCGACGCCTCGAAGAACTGGTGATCGGCGACCCGGTCGCGCTGCCTCGTCCCGACCCGCCGCCACAACGGCGCGCAGACCTCCAACGTCGGCGGGGTGCCCGGATCGAGCAGCACCCCGACCGCCTCACGCCACGTCCACCGCTCCCGATCATTGCCGAACGCCTCGATCAGCGGCGCCACCCGATACGCGCAACCAGCAGCGAACACCGCATGCTGCCACGCCTCCAGCCCCTGCAGCGGCTCCTTGCTCACCATTGCGCTCCTACGTCCTCCACCAGGCGCCACCGTGGGCGCCGCTACTGCACCACGCTCGCGCCCGGAGCGCTGCAGCGCATCGTGCCTGCTCGATGGATTGGTCCGCTCAGCCGGGCGCTCGAACCGATTGTTAGCATGGCAATCGGGTCGGGAGCAGCACGCGTCGGCGCTTACGCAACAGCTCTCCGCAGGCCCGCCAGCAGCGACTGACAGAATCTGAGTCGGGCGGTGGAAAGAATCCATATCAGCGACGAGTCACTGGCGGCAATCGCCGCGTTGCACGGCCGCCCGGTCGAGGCGGTGCGGCCCATCGCCTCCGGCGTCGCCAACCACGCGTTCCTCCTCGGTGACGACCTTGTGCTGCGCATTCCGCGCTCCGACGATTTCGTCGAGGATCTCGCCAAGGAGGCCGCGGTCATTCCGGTTGCCCGCAGGCTGGGGGTGCGCACGCCCGCGGTCGTGTCCTTCACGCGGGGACGCGCTGAGGCCGGTGTGCCGTTTCTCGTCCTGGAACGGGTGATCGGCATCGACCTCGAGCAGCGGGACGCGTCGAGCACCGCCGCCGGTCGAGCGTACGCCGACGTCGGCGGGCAGCTCGCTGCGCTGCATCGGCTCCGGCCCGGCGACGCGCCCGATCTCACGGCGCTGCCGGTCGAGGACACCTCGCCGAGCCCGTGGGAGCTGGTGCCCGAGCTCGCCGCAGCCGGCAGCATCGACCGCGACTCCGCGCGGTGGCTGACCGACTGGTTCACGAGGCTGTCAAAGCACATGCCGAGCGATCCCGACCAGGTGCTGGTGCACGGCGACATCGCACCGCAGAACCTGATCGTCGACCCGCGGACGGGCGAGCTCGCCGGCATCGTCGACTGGGGTGACGCGATGTGGGCCGATCCGGCCGCCGAGTTCGCCAAGATCCCGCTGAGCGAGATCGGCCCGATGGTTGAGGCGTATCGCGCCACAGCGGAGCCGGCCGACGGTGAGTGGGAGGCGCGCCTGCTGTGGTACCACCTGCACTGGGCACTCGGCAGGCTTCGCGATCCCGCGCCGCGGCCCGGCCAGCGGCACTGGTCGGCACCGCCGGCGAGCCGAATTCTGCACCTGCTCAGATTCCTTGCCGGGTCGCCGCCGGCACCCTGGTCCCGGCTGTGCTAGCGACGCTGCGCCCGGCCCGATGTGCACCGTCCACAATGGACGTGAGCTGAGCCGAGTAGGAGGCCCACTCCTCGTCGATGCGGGCCTGGTCGACGCTGCGTCCGGGTGACCGTTCGAGGCAGCCGAGCGCGGCCGCGGTGAACGCCTCGACGTCGTCCACCGCCACGAAAGCGGCGTTCTCGGGCGCCGCGTCCCGGTGGCCGGGAATGTCGGTCAGGACCATCGGCAGCCCATACCGTCGCGCCTCCAGGATCGAGATCGGAACGCCCTCGAACCGGCTCGTGGAGACGAGGTCGACCCGAGCAACGGCGCCGTGACGACGGTCGGCACGCAGGCACCGACCGGCGGCTACGCGGCGAGTTCCCTCGTCTCGGTCGGCGGGTACCTGTACGCCAGCCCGGGCAACAGCAGCGGCACCTACACCACGATCGTCCGCATGAGCAAGACGACCGGCACCGGCGGCGCGGTCGCGACAGGGCTCACCGGCATCACCGGCACGGCCTCGGACGGCACCCAACTGTTCCTCGCCGGCACGGCCGTCAAGACCATCACCTGACGGTCGCGGGCCGGCTGATGTAGTTGTCCAGAAAGTAGCTGTAGATCTGCAGGTGGCCTTGTAGAGCGCCGTCGAGGTAGGCCAGGTAGTCGACCAGGCCGCCGGCCGCTTCTCGTTCGTCGGCGCGGTCCGAGTCGCTCCAGCGCCGATGCTTGGTCGTGATCCACTCCTGGAGGCGTCCCCGGTCGCGCCACCACTGGCGGACAAGAGCCGGCGTCCAGTACGCGTCGCCGTCGCAGGCCCAGCCGGCCCATGGGTCCTCCCGGGCCGCGACGAGGACGGCGCGGAGCTCCTCGGAAAAGGCCGCGGCGGCGGAGATCTACGAGGACGGCGGGTACGTGTTCTGCCGCGAGGACGGTCTGCCGTACTACCCCCGATACCTGACCCAGGAATGGGAGCGGTGCTGCCGGGCCGCCGGAGTCCCGGTCATCTCGCTGCACGATGGTCGACACACCGCGGCCACCACCGGCGCCGACGCGGGCGTGCCGCAGCACGTCATGAAGGATCTCCTCGGCCACGCTGACGCCCGGACGACCGATGAGTGGTACACCCACGTCCTCGACCCGAGCAAGCGCAAGGCCGCGGACCTGATGGAGAGCGCCATCTTCGGCACGACCCAACCGCCAGCCGAGAACCCGCAGGCCGCACCCTCGAATCCAACCAAGCGCCTCGCCGACGCCCACCGACGTATCCGCCGCGCCGCGTAGAAGCTGGGACATCGTGGCCGCCGCCTGGTTCGCGGCGGCCACGATTCTCTGATCCGCAGGTTCTACCGGTCGACACACATAGCGGGACGTGCCGACCGACGATGAGCCGGATTCCTGCGGGTACTCAGCCTCGCCCGCCGAGAGGGTCATATTTGGCCCCAGGCAGATGTCGAGCACACATAATGTTGTTTTACAGTCCCTCCCGAGGCGTCACAGCGTCGAAAGCGGTGGCGTTGTCTTGGACCTGTCGCATGTTCTGCTCGGCCCATTCGCGCAGAGCCAACAACGGCGGGACGAGTGATGTGCCCAGGTCTGTGAGGCGGTAGTGCACGCGTGGAGGCGTGGTTGTCTCAACGCGGCGTGCGACGAGTCCGTCTCGCTCCAAGGATTTGAGCGTCTGGGCCAGCATCTTCTGGGATATTCCGGCCATCTGGCGTTTCAGTTCCGTGAACCGCAGTTCGCCCTGGACGCTCGCCAGTGACAGTACGGCCATCGTGGTCCATTTCGAGCCCACCCGGTCGAGCAGCAGTCTCGTCGGACATGCGGGGTTGAAGAGGTCTCCTGAGCGGGAGGGCGTTACCTGTGGGTGACGTGGTGTGTGGAAGGTGCCTTCTTGCTGCATCTGGGTCGGTCTCCTACGGTAACCAGGTCGCCAAGTGTAACTGAGGAGATCACTGTGCGCCAGGATGCACTCACCTCCCACATCCCCGCAGCCACCACGCGCCGGATTCCGGTCGACGGCGTAGAACTTGCCGTGGAGATCACGGGCCACGGACCTGCCGTGCTGTTGCTCCACGGATTCCCACACACCCGCGCGATCTGGCGGGACGTCGTACCGCATCTGGTCGCGGCAGGGTTCCGAGTTGTCGTACCCGACTTGCACGGGCTGGGCGACAGCGGGCCTGCCGTGCGCGGCTACGAGGCGCCGGTACTCGCCGCGGATCTGATCGGTCTCCTGGACGTCCTCGACGTCCGCCAGGCACATGTCGCCGGTATCGACCTGGGTGTGGCGCCGGCATTCGCGCTCGCAGCGGCATTTCCGCAACGGGTGGTCACTCTGACGTTGTCCGAGGGTCTGATCGGCTCGCTGCCTGGTGCCGAGGCATTCCTGCAGAACGGGCCGCCATGGTGGTTCGGCTTCCATCGCGCCCCCGGCGGCCTGGCCGAAGTTGTCGTCGAACACGCCGAGGAGCGGTACGTCCGCTACTTCCTCGAGTCGGGAAGCCGCCGAGGCGTGCCGGAGGACCTTACGCGGATTCTCGTCGAGGCGTACCGGGGCAGGGAGTCGCTCACGAATGCTTTCGACCACTACCGCGCCATGCCGGCGAATGCCGAATGGATCTCGAACTGGGCGCGGGAGCACACGTTGCAGATGCCGGTTCTGGCGATCGGCGGCAACGTCATCGGTGAGGCCACCGCATTGCAGCTCCGACCGATCTCCGGAACGCTCGCACAGCACAACCTCCCGGACAGCGGTCACATAACTCCGATCGACCAGCCGGGCAAGTTCGCTGAACTCCTGGTCGATCACGCCAGAAGAACCTGAACGCGCACGCCGTTCGAGCACCTGCCGTCGCGCTGGGCAGGTGATCGCGGTGGTGACAATCGACGGTGTGGCATCAGGCCTGCTCGATTGGCCGGTCGGCATCGGCTGTCCATCCCGACCACGAGGCGACGTAGACCGGGACGGTGCGGGCCGAGGGTGGCGTAGGCGAACGCGACGGTGGTGGCCGGACAGTTCACGTGCCCGGCGCTGCAACACGTTGGCGGGCAGTCCCACGGCGTCGGCCAGCTCACCGATCCGTGCCTGCCGCTGCCGCCGGTCTCCGGCGCGGTAGCGGACCAGGGGCTCGCCGATGATGCGTGACACCGTGTACCGAGGATCGAGCTTGTTCGCGCTTCCGACTCTGTTGATCTTTAATGCCACATATCGCGACCCGTGAGGTATCTCCGACGACGTCGAGCCGGGATACTGCGGTGCATGAGGTTCGCCGTGCGGCGGATGGTGCGGGGCTGGTGGGCGCGAGCTCGTGGGTGGTGGCTGATCAGCGGGGCGGCGGCCGTGGCTGCGCTGGTCTCCGCTGCCGGCAACCGGTATGGCGGGCTCGGCGCTTCGCTCGTCGTGGCCGTGGTGGGTACGGTTGCCGGGGTCGCCGCGGAGCGGGGCCGGGCGCGACTGGGCCGGGTGCTGCAGAGGCCGGACCTGGTGCCACTGTCCCGGCCATCGCCCGCGTGGACCGGTTGACCGACCCGATCCGGATGGGCGTGCACCGCGCCGAGGCGCTCGACAGCACCCCGGATCGCGTGCCGCCGTTTGTGCCGCGGGATCGACTGCCTCAGGTGGAGGCCGCGCTTCGGGGAGGCGGGTTCCTGCTCGTCACGGGCGACTCGATGGCCGGCAAGACTCGTCTGGTGTTCGAGGCGATGCGCCGGACTCTGACCCGCGAGGCCCGGATGGGCTGGCCGCAGCGGTCACTGCGGCGAGCCGGCATCGACCCAGTGTGTTGTGGCTGGATGACCTGGAGCGCTACCTCGGCCAGGGCGGGCTGACCCAGACGATCGTCGGCGACCTGCTGGACGTCCCAGGCGACGTAGTCATCCTCGCCACGATCCGCACTCACGAGCGCGACGCGCTGAGCCATCGGTACGATGCGGAACGGCCCATGACGGAACGGCCAATGGCCCGCGCCGGGCGCGAGGTGCTGGCTGCCGTCACGCACGAGGTGCGTCTGGAGCGGCTATGGAGCCACGACGAGCTTACCCGGGCAGGAGAGTTCCGCCACGACCCGCGGATCGCGCGGGCCCTGGATGGAGCCCATCGCCACGGTGTGGCCGAGTGGCTGGCAGCCGGCCCGCGCCTGCTCGATGCACTGCGCGACGCGTGGACGGTCGGTCCTCGTACCCGCGCCGCAGCGCTGGTCACCGCCGCGGTCGACGTACGGCGTACCGGCTACCACCGGCCCTTCCCTCTCGACCGGCTCCGGGCGCTGCATGAGCATTACCTGCTGGAACTCGGCGGTCCGGCGCTACGGCCCGGACCCTGGCAGGCCGCTCTGCATTGGGCCATCCAGCCGCTGTACGGCACGAGCAGCCTCCTCGAACCGGCAGCCGGCGCAAGCTATCTCGCCTTCGACTATCTCGTCGATGCCGCCGCGCGAGATCCGGAGGCGCGGCCTGTCCCGGAGTACACCTGGCTGGCGGTGGGTGAGCCCGGGTGCAGCACCTGGAACGCATGCCGGCCACCGGCGATCATCGACCGCTTCCCGTCAGGAGGCATCGAGGCTAAGCTACCGCCGTCGGTCGTCGGCCACTACGGGGAGTTCACGCATGCTACGGGTCGCACCGCCGGTCGCCGCACTGCTGGTGGCGGCGGGTGCACTGAGCGGCTGCAACACACCGGCGGAGAGCCCGCCGCCGGCGGCGAAGGTGACCCACACGGTGACCTACGAGCTGTTCCACTCCGGCGGTCCCGGATTGAAGATCGTCGGCGCCTACACCGACGAGCGGGGCGCGTTGGTGTCGGTCGACACCCCGCAGTCGACCTGGACGACGCAGGTCGACGTGGTGTATCCGGACGTCACGACCGTGGCCCTCGGCGGCAACGCGGCCCCGGACGGCGACGCCGTGCTCGGCACGCAGATCCCGAAGCTGCAGTGCCTCTTGTGGGTCGACGGCTCTATCGTCGCCCAGCAGCACTCGCTGAGCCCGCGGTGCGAGGCGAAGCTCACCGGCACCGTTACGACACCGAAGCCCGGCTCGCCCGCGCCGTCAGCATCCCGCTGACCCGTCAGCCTCGCAGCAGCTGCGCCAGGGCGGCCCTGGCCTGATCGGCCGTCGCCGTGGTGACCGGCGCGCACATGAACCCGTAGCGCAGGATGTGCCCGGCGAACGGCGGCTCGGGCAGCAGGTGCTCGCGCTCCAGCCGCTCGGCCAGGGCCGGCGCCCAGATCCCATGGCCGTCGGTGCGGTAGCCGCCGCCGACGGGCGCACCGGCGCGCAGATACCGCAGATACCGCTGGCGGCGGCCCGGATTGTCCAGGCGCTCACCGCCGACCTCCCCGGCGAGGACGAACTCCCCCACGGCGTCTCCGTTCGTCACCACGGCGGCGCCAGCGGCACGGCGTCGGCCACCGCCTCACAGTCCCACGCCGCGGGCGCGCCGTGGGGAGCCTTCGGGATCCGGACGGTCCACCGGCTCACGTCGAGCACCGGCCTGCCGCCGACGACCTCGGTGGTCTGCCGGGACGCGAAGAACGTCAGCTGCGTCGCGTCATCCGTGTCCCGTACCTGCGGCGCCGGGCCCTCGACCTCCTGGTCCTCGCGGATCGCCACGACGAGCGCTTCGACCCACGGTGCCGCACCGACGCGCAGCAGATCGGGCACGACCCGGACGTTGAACAGCCGGTCGCTGGTCTCGACGGCGAGTGCGGGACCACTGCTGGAACTCCTCCCGCAGGTCCAGGCCGTGCCGGTGGGCCTGCTCGACGAGCGCCGGGTCGACGCTCGCCCGGGCGGGTCGCGAAGCCGGTGTCGGGGAAGTCGGTCTGCAGCGTGCCGTCGGGGGCGGCCCGGTAGCGGCGGACGGTCCCGTCGGCCTCGGTGACGTCCAGCAGCACGTCCGCGCGGCGGACCTGGGCCAGCTGCAGCGCCGCGACGCCGCGCGGCGCGAGGGGTCAGTTCTACTGCGCCTTCTACGGCCCCGGCGACCTCGACGGCGTTGCCCGCAGTAACGCGACCTCGATCCGGACCCCGGGGGCGCGGCCCGTGCAGGCACTGGTCCGTCCCTGACTGTCCCTGGCCGGGCACCGGCCGGCGGCCGGCCGGCGTCTCGACGCAGACTAGCGATCGAAATATGGAGATTCTTCACAACGCTGGGTTGAGTCTGCTTAACCGTCCGCACCCCGGCGAGAGAGCGCTCTCTCACACACCCCATCGAGGTGGAGGGAGGCGACCGCACGCACACCCTTCGATAGACCGCTTGACAGAACCACCTGGACAGACCCGGTCGTCGCCGCTAACGGCGACCGGCACACCGACCCCGCGCAGCCTTCGGCGAGGCGCCGGGAGTCGAACACACCCCACCACCGCAATTGCGGTACAGACGTTATCGGCGCACGTCTTCGGCAACCTTCAACGAGAGGTGCAAAACCGATCATGTTTCGAAGAGTGCTGCTCTGCGTCGCCATCGTGCTGGCCGGAGTCGGCGTCAACGTCGCCCCGGCGTTCGCCGCCGACTACGCGGTGCTGATCTTCAGCAAGCGACCCGGCGCCGGAAGTGACGATCCTTGACGTGCCGACCAGCCGGGGCCAGTGCTGCCACGTCGGTGGTGACATCGACTTCGACGCGGCCGGCAATCTCTACCTGTCCACCGGTGACGACACCAACCCGTTCGACTCGGCCGGTTCCGCGCCGATCGATGAGCGGCCCGACCGCAACCCGGCGTTCGACGCGCAGCGCACCGCGGGTAACACCAATGACCTGCGTGGCAAGGTGCTGCGGATCAAGCCCTCGGCGACGGGCGGCTACACCATCCCGGCCGGCAACATGTTCGCACCCGGCACGGCGAAGACCCGTCCCGAGATCTACGCCATGGGCTTCCGCAACCCGTTCCGGATGAGCGTCGACAAGGCCACCGGGGTCGTCTACCTCGGTGACTACGGCCCCGACGCCGGCACCGCCGATCCGCAACGCGGACCCGCCGGCACGGTCGCGTTCGACCGGATCACCCAGCCGGGCTTCTTCGGCTGGCCGTACTGCTCCAACTACAACACTCCCTACCAGGAGTTCACGTTCCCCAACGGGCCGTCGGCCGGACCGTTCAACTGTGCCGGTGGGCCGACGAACAACTCGCCGAACAACACGGGTCTCACCACCCTCCCGCCGTCCCAGCCCGGCTGGCTGCCGTACGGTGGCGCGGGTCCCTGGCGTCCCGAGTTGGGCGGCGGCGGGCCGATGGGGGGTCCGGTCTACAACTACAACCCGGCGCTGGTCTCCGATGTGAAGTTCCCGGCCTCCTACGACGGGAAGGTCTTCATCGGCGAGTTCACCAGCCGTTGGATCAAGACCAGAAGGCCCTGTACTCAGGTAAGCACAAGCGCCACGGCATCAACGTGCAGGTCCTCGCCGATCCGTCGGGCCGGCTCGTCTGGGCCTCACCCGCGCTGCCCGGTGCAGTCCACGACCTAACCGCCGCCCGCATCCACGCACCGATCGATACGTTGACCAACAGCGGCGTCATGACCCTGGCGGACATGGGCTATCAAGGCGCTGGCGGCACAATCCGCACGCCGGTCAAACGCCGTCGTTCTCGACCCCGGCTCTCGCGACGCCAGCGTGCCGTCAACAGATCCCACGCCCACGTTCGCGCCATCGGTGAACGCACAGTTGCAACCCTCAAGACACGGATAAAAGTCCGAATTTGGAGCATTGAGCTGGTTTCGGACGGTAGCTGGCTGGCGTCCGTGTCTGAGAAGTGAGCGTCCCGGCATGTCCTCCCTGGTCCAGGCGTTGTCAACGTTGCGTAGCGAGTCCTCGAGGCGACGCCTCGGGGACTCTTCCGTATCCGTCCGCGCACGTCCGTCCAGGTTGGCGAACATCGGAGCAACCACCGAGCAACCAATAGGCCGCTGGCGAGCCCCGTCACGCCGCCGAGGCGATGCCCTTGACGATGTGCACCGGAAGCTGCCGCCGCGCTTCCCGACTCGCCGGATCATCAAGGAAGCCTCAGCAGCCGGTGGCCGACGCCTTGGGCAGCCGGATGACCCGCAGGTCGTCGAGGTGGTCCCGGTGCTCGACCGCCACGGCGGCGCTGCCGTCGGGGGCGACGGTGACGTCCCGGAAGTCGGCGGCCGCCAGCCGCTTCGGCGGCCGGCCCCGCAGCTGGTCCAGGTATAGGCCGTCCTCGCCGTCGCGGTTCGCCGACACCACGACGGCGCAGGACGGCGTCCGGGCCATGTCCCACGGGCGGCGATAGCCCCGGCCCCGGGTCACCACGGCACCGTCGGCCCCGCCTCGCTGATAGACGTTCCAGGCCTCCTGGTTCCGGTCGCCGGCGGGGCGGCCGAGCGTGGTCGGGGCCGCCATGAACAGCAGGCCGCCGGCGTACGGCACCGGGAAGCCGGCCGCGCCCAGGTCGGTGCAGTCGCGCGCGCGGCGGGTGTAGCTGCCCGCCAGCGCCCACGAGCGGCCGTCGAGGGCGACCGGGGCCTCGACCCGCACGCCGGACGCGGTGAGCTCACCGAGCCCGGCGCACTGGTAGCGGCTGCTGGCGACGATCGGGGCCGACGCCGCCGGCGGCCAGGCCACCTGGTACACGAGGCCGAGTTGGCCCGCCGGCACGCCGGTCAGGTCCATGACCTCCTCGCTCGACCCGGTGGCCGGGTCCACCGCGATGAGCCCGGCCCGGTCCGTGCAGCCGCGCAGCAGGCCGAGCCGGCCGTCGTCGCGGGCGTGCAGCGCGGTCAGCCCCTCGCCGGCGCACCGGGGGCCGGCGAGCGTCACCTTCTCCGCGCGCGCCCCGGCCCGGGTCCGCCACACCTCGTTCGAGTCGCCCGACGAGTACTGCGACTGGCGGAGGAAGTACACGTAGCCGTCGGCCGCCCACACCGGGTCCTCGTACAGGCCGCCGGGGGTGTCCAGCCGCTCGCCCGCCGGCGAGGCGATCCACCAGGTCACTCCGGCGGCGGCCAGGACCAGGCCCAGCCCGGCGGCCAGCAGCACAAACCATCGACGAATGTGCACCCGTTGCATGCTACCGGCCTAGTTCCGGCAGCCGGGTTTGGTCGGGTCAGGCAGATCGCTGGCGAAGTCCAGGTGATCTTCTGCTCGTCGTCGGTCAGGTCCGACTTGGGCGGCGTCGGGCTCTGGTAACAGGCCGGGTTGCCTTGGCACGGGTCGGTCTGGTCGCAGTCCCCCGGCCCGGTGCACGTTCGAAGACCGTCCGGGTCGTTGCCGTTGACCGGGTTGTTGCTGGCGTAGGCGTAGCCGCCGATCTGGTTGAGGTCGTTGCCCTCGAAGATCGGGTCGCGCTGCAGGAAGCGGCCGGTGAGCGGGTCGTAGTTGCGGGCGCCGAGCAGGTTCAGGTTGGTGGCGGGGTCGGCGGGCTGGTTGACGAAGGTCCGGTTGTCGGCCCAGGAGCCGGGCGCGGTACCGCGAACACCGCCGAACGGGGTGAAGTACCGCCGCTTCTCGGTCTGCGCGGGGCCGGCATCAATGGTCACGGTGTGGGTGCCCTGGGCGTTGCCGAACTCGTAGGTGCACGCGCCGGCGGCGCGCCCCGAGCAGACCGAGCGGCGCCTCGCCGCCGCCGAGGACCAGCTCGCCCTGTGGCGGATCGTCGCCGGCTACGGCCCCGCCGTGGACAGCGGCTCGGCAGAGGTCACCGCCCAGCTGTGGACCGAGGAGGGCGTGTACGACACCTACCCGGTCGTGCTCAACGGCCGCGACGCGCTACGCGGCATGGTGAACGGTGAGCGGCACCAGGCCCTGATCCACTCCGGCGCCGCCCAATGGGCCTGCCGCACATCGTCGACGGCGACCGGGCCGTCGTGACGAGCTACTCGCAGCTCGTGCTCAGCGCGCCCGACCAGAACGGCTACCGGATCTGGCGCACCGGCTCCAACCGGTGGGAGTTCACCCGCACCGACGATGGCTGGAAGGTGACCCACCGCTGGAACCGCCAGCTCGACGGCACCGACGAGGGCCGCGAGGTCCTCGCCCGCGCTGTCGGCCCCGAGGCCTGAGCCGTCATGCGCATCGGCCACAGCTCCCCTGTCCTGGCCGACTCCGGGCCCCGTCCCGCATGGGAGGCCGAGGCCGGGGTCGCCGAGCTGCGGGAGGCCTTCACGACCGCCGACCGGCTCGGGTTCGACTTCTTCACCTGCCCGGAGCACGTCAGCGTGCCACCGGGGTTGGCCCGGGGTGAGCGCTTCTACGACCCTGTCGCGACATCTCCTATCTTGCGGCGATTACAGAGCGGATCCGCTTCCTGCCGTACGTGCTCGTGCTCGGCCTGGCCCGTCTCGACCCGATCGGCCGACCGGAGGCCGCGCTCGACCTCGTCGGCCAGATCGGCGAGGCGGGGCCCTTTGCGACCGGGCATCAGGTGGTGGGCCGTGCCGCGGACCCGGCCACGGGCCCCAGTCGGCGTCGGCAGGTAGCGCGCCCCGGCCACGACGTGGGTCGTGGCAAGGGTGTCGGCGAGTGCCCCGAGCGCAGCCACGACAGCGGGGCGGCCGGCATGGGACACGTGGGGAGCGAGGTGGGCCGCGGCTCAGGGACGACGAGGACGCCGTCCGGGACGAAGAGCGTGCCGACCGCGGCTACGTCACGGTCATCGGCGGCCGCGGCATACGTCTCGGAGAGCGCGCGCAGCGCCGTGAGGTCGGCCACGTCGAGGCTGGTCACGCCGCGGGAGCGATCGCCGCGCGCACGGCGTGGACGAGTTCGGCAATGGCACGCTCACAGTCACCGCGGGTGTAGCCGAGCAGTGCGGTCTCGGCCGGATCCGGTTCGTAGGCAAGGACGCTTCCACGGCCCTGGACGATCATCGAATCGGGCATGAGGGGGTGCGGCTCGTCGAGTTCGGCGATGGTCCGGTTGCCCCCGGCCGCGTCGACGAGCAGCTGGAAGAACTGCGCGAACGTGAGGTTGGCGTCACCGATGAGGTGTGCCGCGCCTGCCGTGCCGCGGTCGAGCGCACCGCCGATCGCCTCGGCCAGGGACCGGACCGACATGTAGTTCGTGCCGCCGGCCGGTGCGTGGTCGGGGATCTGCGGCTCGTTGCCGGCTGCCCAGGAAACCATGCGGCCGTAGCGCTTGACCGTGATGCCGGGGATGGCACCGATGATCGAAGGCGGGTTGAGCGTGCAGACCGTGAAGGAGTCGTCAGCCAGCACCCGGGCTCCCTCGTCGGCGGCGCGGCGGGCGGCGACGTACGCGTTGGAGTCGGCCAGGGCGGGTCGCAGGTGGTGGTAGTAGCTGCCGACCTGGACGAAGCGGGAGACACCCGCGCTCTTGGCGAGCGCGGCGAAGGCCGGCACCCCCACGCTCTGGGTCTCCCTCCAGAACTGCGTCTCGTCAACGTCGCGGGGCAGGTGGCGCACGTCCTGGCCCGCAGCGAAGACGACCGCGTCGAAGGGCGCCAAATCCTCCCGCGTGAAGGTCTGGTGGGTGTAGTCCCCGCGGAGGACGGGCAGGTCGGCGACGGGCGAGTCCGCATCGACCGCCCCTCGGGCCGCGACGGTAACATCGTCTCCCCGGTCCCGCAGGTAGAGCGCAGTGTGGGCCCCGATCATGCCGGTTCCACCAACCACGAGCACCTTCATCGTGAGGTCTCCTTGCGTAGTAAGGCGACTCCCCGGCGCGAATCAGGGAGCCAGCACGACTTATAAGCCTACAAATCAAGCGTTTGGTAGGCAGCCGCGGGAGCATGCTTTGACTTGGCGAGCATCAGGGCAACCCATCCGACGGCGCAGGCGCTCAAGCGACAGCCACCCGCGCCTCCGACGGCGTGCCTGCCGACCCGGATCGCCGAGCAACGCGCCCGCGACGCGCAGCGCTCCCACGGCAACACGACCCGGACGCGTGATCCTGCCGTACAACCAGGACACCCTGTGGCCGGGCGGCACCTTCGCCGGCGCCATCGGCGCACACGCCGGCTCGTTCAGCGGCAAGAACGCCGACGATCTCGTCATCGTGCAGAACGGCAACCTCGCCGTCGCCCAGAACACCGCCGGCAACGCCACCACCTGGACGATGACCAGCAACATCACCAAGCCGGCCTGCAGCACCTGCACGAACTACAACGACGTCGACTGGTCCGCGGTACGCCAGATGATCGCCATCCCGTCGACGGCGGGCGGGCGGCCCAGCATCATGACGCTGGAGTTCTGGAACGACAACATCCAGCTGCTGCTGTACACCCCGACCGCCACCGGCATCGGGTTCAACACCCCCACGAAAATCGCCGGCAACTACAGCGACTTCTGCAGCTGGACTCCGTCGGTCCCGGGGAAACGTTCCGCCAGCTGGCCGACCTCGCCGGCGAGCTGTGCGAGCTCGAACGGCCCCTGGCCGCGCACCTGGGCCGGCTCGCCGGCTATCACGACCGGTTCACCGCCGCGCTGGCCCGGGCCGGCCACGACCCGGCGTGGATCACCGGCATCCGAGGTCGACTCGTGCCATCGGATCTGGTACGAGCTCCACGAGGACCTGATCGCCACGCTCGGCATCACCCGGTAGCCGCATCGCGCAGGCCGGCCCCGAGGAGCACCTGCGCCTGAGTCGAGCGCCGCCTGCGCGGCGCCGCGTGAAACTCACCCGAGTCCACTGGAAATCCGATGCTCGGCGCCGCGGAACGCGCCGGCCCGTCCCGCAGGCATGCGTGCCGGGCCGGCGCTTCATGCGACCCCTCTGCGGTGGTACGCCGTCAGAGATACAGAGCGGTGGTGCTGGCGCTGCCGAAGCCGGGTGCCGTAATGGTGAGCATCGTTGCGTGCTCCGGACGCCAGAGCGGTAGCGACACCCGGCCGGTGCCGTCATGCGCCGACAGCGTGAACGTCTGTGTCCGTGGGTCATAGACCCTTATGCTGCTACCCGGGAGGGTCTGCACGACGTAGTAGTCCCAGCGGACCTGGAAGCTGGTCTCGCCGAGGACGTTGTCGTCGAACGCGACCATCCACTGTTGGGTGGAGTGGTCGAAGTAGGACTGGATGTTCGTGGCCACCGGCACGTCGTAGGTCTTGCAGCCGAGCCCCCGGTGGGGCAGCAGGGAGGCGCCGGGCGGTGTCACGTTGATCGCCCACGCGCAGACGGTGTGGCTGCCGTGGCGCGAGGGCACGACGGCGTCGAAGCCGCGGTAGGCGCCGAAAGACGGGTATGCGGCGGCGACATCGGGGCGGTAGGCGTCGGCGGTCAGCGTCTTGGCGAACGCGTCGTCGATCCAGATGTCGACCAGCAGCGGGCCGCTGCTGTCGTGGTCGGCCGCCCACCCGGTGACGCGCACCCCGTTGCCCACGAACGTCAGCGTGTCGTATGCGCCGAGGGGCGCAGTGTCGACGGGACCTGGGTCGGGGTCCCCGCTGTTGCAGGTCGGCGGGGGCTCGGGCTGGTTGCATCGCGACGCCGCATGGGCGGGCGCGCCGGGTGCCGCGGCGGCTCCGGACAGTGCCAGCAGCACTGCGAAGCCGGTGCGTATGAGTGTTCTCCTCATGATGGTGAGCTCCTCGCTGAGGACGGTCCGCGGATGGCCGACCGTCACCGTCCCTCGTGGACGGTGGCGCCACCGTAGGCGCTTCATCGCTCAAACTTCACCAGCCTGATCGAGTTCCCGACTCCGGCACGTTGCGACGCAACCGCTGACTCGCCTCGTGTGTCTGCCCAATTGTGAGCACAGGGCTCGGGACTTCCTCCCGGCCGCTTGGGACTGCTGTCCCTTGCTCTCTGGGACAGCCAGCCGGCGCAGCCAGACCCGTCGAACCAATGAGGGAATGGCGGAGGTCGAGTCCCTGGACCCCATTGATCTGCAGCCTTTCGTTGACCTGAGCATCGTCAACGAACTGGACGTCGTCGAGCAGGACCCGGCAGTGGCAGACAAGTACGGCGCCTACTTCCGCTCGCTGTTCGCCTCTTGGGCTCAGGTCGCCTCCGCGCAGGTCACGGCCAAAGCCAGGCAGGTTCTGGGCTTCTAAAGGGTCTGGCCGCCGTCCGGTGCCGGTTCGGCTGTCTCTCTACAGGCCCAAGTTGGCACCTCTGCGCCTCTTGCGCTGGACCCGTCTCCGGTAATAAGTTCTCGCCAACAACAAAGGATGTTAACTGTTTCCCGGGACGCCGCGGCGGGAAGCAGCGCGGATCAGCCCGTTACGACCCGATACCCGTTGTCAGGCAACCGCCAGCCCGCCAACCTGACGGGACGCCGACCCCGCCCTCGGGAGTCCGCATGTGCATCACAACCGTTCCGTACTTCCCGCCACCATCCTCACCCCACTTCGTCTGATCGGCTGGCTCGCCGGCCAACCACGCGCCGCCAACGACGGAGACCCCACCGCCGTCGAGCCACCACGTCGACGTACGCCGTAGCGAAGCCGCCCACCGCAACCTCTGCGGCCGCGTCGACGGCAATCCGCCGCCCCTGGGTCCTGCCCACAGGACCCGGCCGGCCTCAGCGGCCTGCACCGTGGTTCCCCGGCAGCTGCGCCGACGACCCGGCACCGCCCGCGTGAATCGCGGCTCGCATCGACGCGGCAGCACGGACCGTTGCGTGCCGCAAGACCGGGCATCTCACGACGCGGCCAGTGCAACACCCCTCACTTTCGTGCACAGGCCAGATAGGAGAAAGCTCCGTGCGTCCACCCGTCCCCAAGCTGATCCGCGCCGCCACAGCCGCGGTGCTGTTCACCGCGACCGCGGCGACCGTCGGCGCGGTACAGATCCTGCCGGCCCACGCAGCCGGCGAGCCCTACCGCGACCCGACGCTGCCGATCGCCACGCGCGTGGAAGACCTGCTGTCCCGGATGACCCTGGACGAGAAGATCGGCCAGATGACCCAAGCCGAGCGGGCCGCGGTCACCAACCCGCAGATCACCCAGTACGCGCTCGGTTCGCTACTGTCTGGCGGCGGGTCGGCCCCGACCCCGAACACCGCCAAGGCGTGGGCGGACATGTACGACGGCTACCAGAACGCCGCCCTCGCCGGCCGCCTGGGCATCCCGATCATCTACGGTGTCGACGCCGTACACGGGCACAACAACGTCTACGGCGCGACGATCTTTCCGCATAACATCGGCCTGGGCGCTACCCGCGACCCGGCGCTGGTGCAGAACGTCGGCCGGGCGGTGGCCGAGGAGGTCTCTGGCACTGGCATCGACTGGGACTTCGCACCCTGCCTGTGCGTGGCCCGTGACGACCGATGGGGCCGCACCTACGAATCGTTCGGTGAGAAGCCTGACCTGCCGATCCAGATGGCGACCATCATCGATGGGCTACAGGGTACGTCGCTGAGCGGCCCGGCGAGCGTGATGGCCACCGCGAAGCACTTCATCGGCGACGGTGGCACCACCAACGGCGTCAACGCCGGCAACGCGCAGATCAGCGAGGCGGAACTGCGGGCCATCCACCTTCCGCCGTTCCAGGAGGCGGTGCGCCGCAATGTCGGCTCCGTGATGATCTCCTACAACAGCTGGAACGGGGTCAAGGACCACGGCAACCAGTACCTCATCACCACGCTGCTCAAGGGCGAGCTCGGCTTCAAGGGCCTCGTTGTCTCCGACTGGAACGGCATCGACGAGATCGACGGCCAGCCCGGCTTCACGGCGGCTGAGGTAAGCCAGGCGATCAACGCCGGTATCGACATGGTCATGGTGCCGACCGCGTGGCAGCAGTTCATCACCACACTGCGTGGCGAGGTACAGAACGGTCATGTGCCGATGTCGCGCATCGACGACGCCAACCGGCGCATCCTGACCAAGAAGTTCGAGCTCGGCCTGTTCGAGAAGCCGTTCACCGACCGCACCTACACACCGACCGTCGGCAACGCGGCGCACCGGGCGCTGGCCCGCCAGGCGGTGCGCGAGTCACAGGTGCTGTTGAAGAACGCCGGCAACGTCCTGCCGCTGGCCAAGAGCAATAACAAGATCTTCGTGGCCGGCAAGAGCGCCGACGACATCGGCCTGCAGTCCGGCGGCTGGACCATCTCCTGGCAGGGCAGCAGCGGCAACATCACCCCGGGCACGACGATCCTGCAGGGCATCCGGGCCGCGGCGGGCACGGGCACCACGGTGACGTACAACGCGAACGGCACCGGCATCGACAGCTCCTACAAGGTCGCCGTCGCCGTCGTCGGTGAGACGCCGTACGCCGAGAGCGCCGGCGATCGGCCCAACGGCCTGGGTCTGGACAGCACCGACCTCAACACCCTCAATACCCTGCGCGCATCGGGCGTGCCGGTCGTGGTCGTGCTCGTCTCAGGCCGGCCGATGGACGTCGCCGCGCAGCTGCCCAACTGGAACGCCCTGGTGGCGGCATGGCTGCCCGGCACCGAGGGCAACGGCGTGTCCGACGTGCTGTTCGGCGACTACAACCCGACCGGAAAGCTGCCGATGACCTGGCTGAACAGCTTCGGCCAGGAACCGATCAACGACGGCGACGGCAAGACCGGGCTCTTCCCGTTCGGGTACGGTCTCAGCTACGGCAGCCAGCCGCAGAACCGCAGCGCCTACACCCAGATCGAGGCCGAGAGCTACGACACGCAGGCCGGCACCCAGACGCAAGCCACGACGGACACCGGCGGTGGGCAGAACGTCGGCTATATCACCCCAGGCGACTCGCTCGGCTATACCAATGTGGACTTCGGCGGCACGTCAGCGGCGTCGGTGAGCACGCGGCTGGCGTCCGGAGGGTCGAGCGGCACCGTCCAGTACCGGCTCGACTCGACCAGCGGTCCGATCATCGCCAGCGTGCCGGTCACGCCAACCGGTGGGTGGCAGAACTGGACCACAGTGACGACGAACCTTTCCGGCTCAGCGACCGGTGTGCACGCGGTCTACCTCACCTTCACCGGCACGGCGGGCACGGACTTCGTCAACCTCAACTGGTTCCGGTTCAACGCGGGCAGCACCAACGGCACCCACGTCGGTCCGATCACCGGCTACGGCGGCAAATGCATCGACGTGGCCGGTGCAAGCGCCGCGAACGGCACTGCCATCCAGCTCAACACCTGCAACGGCACCAGCGCCCAGCAGTGGACGGTCGGCGCCGACGGTACGCTCCGCGCACTTGGTAAGTGCATGGACGTCACGGGGGCACGCACCGTCAACGGCACCCGGATCCAGCTCTACGACTGCAACGGCACCAACGCCCAGCAGTGGAGCCGCAGCGGTTCCGCGCTCACCAACATCGGCTCCAGCCGTTGCCTGGACGCGACCGGGACCAGCTCTGCAGACGGCACACCACTGCAGATCTGGGACTGCACCGGCAGCGCGAACCAGCAATGGACCACGCCCTGACACGCACGAGCGGACAGCCCGATCCGGGTCACGACCCTCCACGTGACCCTGATCGGTGGGCGGCGCGGTCCGGCACCCGCCGCCCACCGCGGGCCCGACACGACAGGCCGCGATTCATGCGAGCCACGTAAGCGCGATGGCCGCTGCTGAAATGACCGCCCAGATCAGGTACAGCGGCCATGGGCGTGGTGTTGCCGGAAGCCGAGGCGGTGGGCCCACCTGGCCCGTGTCGAGCGCGATGCGTCGCGCGTGCCGCAGTGCCGCGGCCAGCTGCCAGGGCGAGCGGGCAACGCCGGCTACCGGCCGGCCGGCTGCCACCGGGATTCTGAACTCGGTCTCACCATCGGTCAGCAGCACCGCGCCGTCCTCGGTGATCTCGATGCCGGTGTCCGGTGTCCAGGCCGAACGACGCTGTCCCCATGGTGTCAGTACCGAGATGCCGCCGACGTTCCAGCATGCGCGAGGCCGTAGGGAGTACCGCCACGCCAGCTCGCATGCCACGCCCGCGTTGACGACGCCGAGAACCACGAGCGCCATGGCCGGTAGGGTCCCGGCGGCGGACACCATCGTGACCGTGACGATGGCTGCCGCCTGCACCACCATGCCCGCCCAGGAGCGAAGTGTCGCGGCGCGGTGCTCCCGGACAGTGGACGGATCCTGGTCATCCGGCAGGAGATCGGCCAGGTCGACGGCAGGTTCGCCGTCGTCCTCGATATCGGCCGGCAGGCCCCGGTCACTGTCGTACGGGACGATCTCCACCTCGGCGACCGGCCTGGTGGGAACGCGGATGCGGCCATGCACCTCCACCGCGCACCACCCCCCGGCTCGGGGATCGCCGAACAGGGTGGCGGGCACCGTGCGCACCCGCGTGCGGGCATGGGAGTCCTCGTCCACGCCGTCCGGTGGGCATTCGTGGACGACGACGATGTTGAACTGCCGCGCACTTCCCGGTGGGCCGGGGACCAGCACGGTGATCTCATCACCGTGGTCGAGCACCCGCACGGCATGGACCGCTTGCGGCTCGGCGAACAACCGGTGCAGCATCCGCCGCCGTCCGTAGGCCCGGGCGAGCAGCGCCACTCCGCCGCCGACGACCGGCACCAACGGCAGGAACAGCACCGTGATGTCGTACGGTTCGGTGCTCAGCTGTCGCAGCCCGGCGCCGTCCACCAGCACCTCGACTCGGCTGCCGACCGGGTAGTCGGAGGCGGCGAGTACGTCGGCGTCGAACTCCGTGCCGTCCGGCAGCCTCAGTCGGACTGCGGCGCCGTCGTCCACGTGCTGCAGGACCTCGGCGGTCACGCGGTCGGCGGCGGCCTGCTGCGCGTCGACCTGATCCTGCCGCCATAGTGTCAGGCCCATGGCCGCCAGACCGGCGGCCACCAGCAACGCCCCGGCGACACCGCTCAGCGCACCCACCCCCGGCAGCCGGTGTGGTGCCGGCGGTTGCCGCCGGAGAGCACTCGCGAGCGGCTCCTCCCAGCGCAACCGTGCGACGCCGACCACGGCGGCGAGCAACGCCAGTGGCAGCAACGCGCGCCAGCCGAGCTGGGACTCGTCGACCCGGCCGGCGATCGGCCACAGCACGGCGCACACCGCGGCCGCGCCCACGGCCGCCCACCTGTGCAGGTAGGACATCACCGCGGTCGCCGCGAGCACGCCCGCCGCGATGGACATGACCGGCTCCGGATCGCATCCACCGGCCGTGCAGGAGACATCGGGCACGGTGAAGACGGTCAGCAGCAGGACCGCCGCCGCGGCACCAGCGACGAGGTGATCAGCGCGGGGGTACGGACGCATGCAATTGATCATGCCCAACTGCGGCGGCCACCGCCAACCAGCACGACCCGCGCAGACACGGCGGCTAGTACTCGTCGCGACCATCACCGGACGCGCCGAACGTGTCCTTGAAGGCGGCCGGCCCGGTGCGTTGCACGTCGACCAGCTCGTTCTCGAACCGGGTCAGGCCGACCGGGTCGCTCAGGTCGGGATCAGGTACGGCGGGATGCGCGCGCTGCACGTTCATCCTGCGCAGCGTTTCGATGGACTGTTCCGGCGTATCGGTCAGCGGATCGCCGGGCCCGTTGAGCGAGGTCTTGAGCAACACAAGCGACCCATTGCCCGTACCCCATATCTCCTGCGAACTCGCCGACGGTGACCCGGCGTCTCGCCCTCGTCCGGCTCGACACCGGGCATCAGAAAGGTGCGTATGCATTGCGGTGGCACGGAACAGGACGGGCCAGGTGAAGTCGACGCGGAGCACTGGCCCCGATGGTCACCCGTTCTTTCGTTCCCCCGTGGTACCCGAATCGGATGCAGGATGCTCAGCCGACTGCATAGGCTTCTGACGGTAGTAGCGGGCCATCGGATTTGGACGGTGCAGGTCGCGAATTTCACGAGGGATGGCACCTCGATCAGCGCGTTCGCATCGCCGGCCGCCTGAGGTGACGCGGCGGCGCGGCACAAAGCGCGAGCGTTTACGAACAATCGTCCGACATGGTTGTCTGCCGGCCCGCTACACGCGGGAGTAGCCGAACTCGGCACCGATCTGCGTCAGATCCCACCGCGATTTCTCGATTCCAAGGAGTAAGCGCTATGGCGACTGCCCGAGAGAAAATCATTCAGTACCTGCAGGAAACGCGCGCGGCCGAGTACGCCGTGACCACCCTCCTCGCCGCCAACATCGCCGTCACCGCTGAAGGCGACTATCGGCGGCGGCTGGAGTCCCAGCGGCGACGCTCCCGCGAGCGGGCGTATCGGGTGTCCGATCGGCTGGGTGAGCTCGGGGCGCGCCGCAGCCTGCAACACCTGGGCGTCAACGCGGCCCTGATGATCGGCGGGCAGGTCGCCGCCTTGTCGGCCGTACCCTTGCAGCTGTTGCGTGGTCCGGACGTCGAAGACCGAGTGTTGAAGAACACCCGCGACCTGTGCGCAGCCGCAGCCGTGCTGGACGCTAACTATCGGGCGTTGGAGCAGATTGCCCAGACCTGCAGAGACGAGGTCACCGCAAAACTCGCCGTCGACCTGCGCGCAGAGAGCGAAGACATGCTGTCCGAGTGCTTCACGGCGCTGGATCGCCTCGCCGGGGCGGTGATCTTCGGAGAGTTCAAGGGCGAATTGGCCTACCAGATCCAGAGTATCGGCGCGGTCCAGATGCTTCGGCTGCCGCAGCTGCGTGAGAGCATGTACCAACTCAGGGACGCAGCCGTCGACGTGCTGCGGTTCGCTCGAAGCCGGGCCATGCCGTACGAGGCGCGGCTGGAGGCGCGGACCATCATCCCCGACTACGACAGCCTCTCCGTCGAGCAGATCCGGGACTCGCTGACGCGACTCTCCCAGGGGGAGTTGGCCACGGTCAATGCCTATGAGCACGCGACCCACAACCGCACCCCGATCGTGGAGACCATCCACAACCTGCAAGGCAGAGAGCCTTGGCCGGGATACGACACGATGACCGTTATGGAGATCCGTTCCCGCTTGCGGGACGCGGACGACGACCAGGTCCGCGCGGTGCTCGACTACGAGCGAGGCCACAAGGACAGGTCCTCGATCCTCAACGCTTCTGAGATGATCCAGGCCGCGGCCTGAACCGCCCCGTACGGCACGGATCATGCACTCCAGATGGTGAGGTCCCCCACCCCGCCTTGCCGCAGGGCCGGCAGTAGGCACCCAAGGACAACCCGGCCGGATCAGCGTGTGCAGCAGGGGGCCGCTGCGGCGCTGCTGCGGTGGGCCGGTTTGGACAGAGACCTCGACGGTCTGTCGCGCGCACCTGCTCCCCATGGCCGCCGCGGAGCGAGCAGGGCCACCGGAGCGGCTGTGGCGCTGCGTGATGTCGCCCGACCGTCGGAGTGGACGCTGAGGCGCGCTGCTGGCTCCTGCCCGCACCCGCGCTGTCCGCGATGAACAGGCGCTGCGCATGTCGCTGCTATCCACGCTGACCGCCGGCGAGGCACGCCAGCTCGTCCACCACTACCTCAGCGACGCCGAAGGTGCCCACGCCGAACTGCTTGACATCGCGGCCGCGGCCGACGCCGAAGACTATCCGCGCGGACGGCTGCGCTTCGGTCGGCTCGCCATCGAGTACGGCATCCGCAGCTACCAAGCACAGCAGGAGTGGGCTCGCTGGGCCCTAGAACAACTGGGCACATCCGCCGCAGGTGACTGACGGGCCCGATCTCCGAAGCCCGTCTTCCCTCGCTTGTGCCACCGAGTGCTTCGGGTTCACGCGCATCAGCGCATTCCTAGCCCGCGGCAGCCGCACATCCGTGAGTGCGGCTCGCATAAGGCAAACCGGACAAGCCTCCCGTTGTGGACGACTTGCTGCTGGCTGGAACACGAAAGCCCAGCTAATCGAGCCGGGCTCCAGGGATCAATCTGAATGTCTAAATTGTCTTGGTGAACCAAACTGGGGTCGGACTCGCTGCAGGTTGAAAATCAAGCTAAGGGGCGTGTTTGATGCTCGACTCACAGCGCACAGGCGTCGTGCCCGGTGGTCGGGCGGATCGGGTCGAGCGGCCGTCAGGTGACTCGTGGGCCGTGGCGTCGGGCGGTGGTGAGGTTCAGCCGGATGGGCAGGTCGGGCGCGTCGAGGGCGTGCCGGGCGTGGGCGAGGGCGTTGTGTTCGATGTTGCGGTGCAGGGCGGCGAGGTCGGCGTCGCGGTCGGCACGGACGGTGACGGCCAGCCGCGGATCGGCCGGGTCGCCTTCCACGCGGGTGCGGGCGGAGCGCACGCCGCGGTACTGTTCGATCTCGCTGGAGACGGCGTCGACCAGCGCGGCGGAGACGAGGGTGGTACGCCCGGCGGCGCGATCCCCGGCCACGCGGATGCCGGCGAGCCGCCCGGTGGAGAACAGGACGGCGAGCAGCCAGCGCAGCGCCAGGAGCGCGACGACGACCGCGATCACCGCCAGCACGGGCCATAGCCAGTCGCGTTGCGAGATGACGAAGCGGACGACGTCGTTGTCCACCAGGGTTCGGTGCGCCGCACGCCCGCCGAAGACTCCCGCCCCGAGCAGGAGTCCGGCTACCCCCAGACCGAGCAGGACCAGTCCGAGGATGGCCAGCGCGACGCGGTTGGCGCGGTCGGCATGCATCAGTGCGCCCTGGCGGAGATTCGCACGGTCAGCTTCGGGGACCGGCGCAGCTGGAGAGCGTCGAGGCGGGACCGCGCGGCCTGCGTGACGCTGTCGCGCAGCGAGGCCGCCGGTGCCGGCTCGCGCGCGATGGCCTTCGCGCGGACGCGCAGGCGTCGGCGCCGGACGGTGACAGCAGCGTCGTCGACGCCGGCGACGTCGGTGACCGCGTCCCGGACCGCCTGCCCGACGCCGCGGCGGGTGTACGCGGCGTCGGTGGCGGGGTTGTCGCTGTCGGCGGTCAACCTGCCGGGCCGGCGTGGTTTGAGCTCCATGCCCAGGAGCACCAGCCCGGCCACGGCGAGCAGCAGGCAGATGAGCCGGACCTCGCGGCTGGCCCACGTCATGTGGCCGGCCCACCGGTACGCGGCGAGCCAATCCACGGTGACGGGCCGATTGCCTGTCAGGACGGCGACGACGTCGACCACGACCACCACCGCGCCCGCGACGAGCGCGAGGCTGACGATCACGGCGAGCAGCCGGTTGACCAGTCTCACAGCGCGCCTCCTGCCCATGCCCGCTACCGCACCCGCGACGGCGGGAACCCCGTGGCCAGGTCGGTCACGACGATGCGGACCTCGGCGATCGTCAGGCCGGTCAAGGATGTCAGCCGTTCCCGAACATGACGGCGAACCGCGGCGGTGACCTGCGGCACCGACGCCGGCCAGCGCACGCCGATCTCCAAGTCTATGACGGCGACATCGCCTTCGACGCGGGCCGACGCCCTGGGCGTGGTCCGGCCGAGGGCGCGCCGCGCGGCGGCTGCGGCGTCGGGCATTTCCAGCACCGCACGCGAGGCGAGCTTCGCCACCACCTTCTCGGCAATGCTGATCGACCCGGTCGGCGGCACGACCGCACGGGGCTGCGCGCCGGACGGCATCATTTGCCGCTCCGGGTGATGCGGTAGCTGCGCAGGTCCACATCGCCGGCGACCACCTTGGCGACGCCGTAGCCGAGCGCGGTGAACAGCGCGACGATCAGCATCTGGCCGAAGCTGCCGAAGGCCACCGCGAATCCCAGCGCCATGCCGATCGCGGTACCGAAGGCGATGCGGTTCATTGCTCTCACGTCCTTGCCGAAAGAGTGCGGGCGGAAACGGTGCGGGCCGGCTAGCGGACCCGCGTCGTTCGGCGGCGCCGCGCCAGGATCCGCAGCAGCCGGACCAGCAACGGCCGGTGGCGCACGACGATCACCCGGACCCGCCGGGATATTGGCGGCGCAGCGGGCCCGTCGAACGCCGCCAAGCCGGCGATGAAGACCGCCGCGTCGCCGCCACGGTCGGGATGGTGGGCCCGGATGAACGCCCGTCGCCGCGCCTGCCGCTGCAATTCGTCGTTCACTGCTTCCACTGCGTCGCCTTCCGGACCGCCGGCCCGGCGGGCGGCGGGTCGGTCAGGTCGGCGATGACCACGTCGACGCGCCGGCCCGGCGCGAGGGCCCGCAACGCGTGGCGAATCTGCTCGGCGACCTCCGCGGCGGGCACGCCCCACCGGGCACGGATCGCGATCTCCACCGTGTGCGGCCTGACTCGCACCCCGCCGACCTGCTGCCCGGGCAGGTAGGTCGCCGGGCCGCCGCGGGGGCCGACGAGCAGGCCGGCCACGGCGGCGCAGGCCTCCACGGCAGCCGCCACCGCCGCCACGTCGACGCCGTTCACCACGGCCACCGGCGAAGTGGGAGCGGTCGTCATGACACCCGCGACTCGCCGCGCGCCTCGTCGGTCTCGGGCAGGTGGACGTCGTCGACGTTGATGTTGACCTCGACGACCTCCAGGCCGGTCATCCGCTCGATGGACTGCTTGACGTTACGCTGGACGCCACGGCCGAGATCGGCGATGCCGACCCCGTACTCGACGACGATGTCCAGGTCGACCGCAGCCTGCGTCTCCCCCACCTCGACGCCGACGCCCTGAGCGACGTTGGGCCCGGCACTGCCCGGGATTCGCTCCCGCAGCGCCCCGAACGCGCGGCTGCCGCCGGTACCCATGGCGTACACGCCGCTGATTTCCCGGCAAGCGATGCCGGCGATCTTCTGTACCACGCCTTCAGCGACGCTGATCCTGCCCTCCTCGGTGGCGAGCCGGTTCTGCTGGATCGGGCCTTTGACCTCCGTACCGCCGCGGGGCGCCGGCTTCGTCTCGGCGCTCGCGCCGGTCCTTGGCGAGGTCTGAGTCTGGGTCATGGGACGAGTACTCCTTCGTGATCGAGGGCCACGAGGACACGCGGCCTCGCGGCCACCATCTCTTTGACACCGGCGACGGCGAAACCTCGCGCACCAGCCGCAGGATTTCTTTGCGCGCCCGTGGGCACGTCAGCGCACATGGGCGCCCGTTCCCCCACCGCTGGCCGGCCGCCCCGGACCACCTCCGGCCCGGTCGACGACACGCAGCTGGTGCGGCGCGCGCGGGACGGCTGCCTCGACGCTTACCGCACCCTCGTCGAACGCCACGCCCCGCGCGCCTACCGGGTCGCCCTTGGACTGCTGGGAAGACGCGAGGACGCCGAGGACGTCACCCAGGAGGCGCTGCTGGCCGCGTGGCTGGCCCTGCCCACCTTCCGGGGTGACGCCAGCTTCGCCACCTGGCTGTACCGCATCGTCACTACCCGGGCGCTGAACAAGCGCACTCGCACCGCCCGGACCCGGCCGCTCGACACGATGCCCGAACCGACCGATCCGGCACGTGGCCCCGCGGAGCAGGCCGAAGAGCACCTGGCCGCCGCCGCGGTCACCGAGGCCGTCACCGAGCTGCCCGCCGCCCAGCGCGTCGCGCTGGTCCTGTACCAGTTCGAGGGACTCAGCTACGAAGACATCGCCGAGATCACCCACAGCACCGTGCCGGCGATCCGAAGCCACCTGTACCGCGCCCGGCGCACGCTCGCCACCAGGCTGCACGACTGGAGGTGACCGTGCGTCAACCCCCCTCCCGAGCCTGGACCTGTCCGTGGTGGCGCGGTTGTTCCTCCGTGATCGGTGAAGCGTCTGCGGATCTTCTTCCATCTCCAGCAATGCAGCACGGTGAGCCACCGGATGATGCGCCACCAGACGAAGTGCCCAGCCGTTCAGGATCTGGTTGAGCCTGCCGCGATCCGCAACCGCAGCCGCCGCTGACCGCCACAGCACGGCGGGACGGGCCCGGTTCGGCCAAGCCGCGATGCCCTTCCACGGTCGGGCAATACAAATGTGGCCGGGCACATCAACGATGTGCCCGGCCACACGCATCTGCGCTATTCAGGCGACCCTTTTCGTGACACCAGATCAGGTGACGCCGAGGTGACCGAGAATGTCCGGCACCGCGACCACCAGGCGGCCGGAGCCGGCGTTTCCCTTGGTTTCGAGCCTGCCAAGCCGGACGTGGCAGCAACAGTTGGCCAGGGTTAGCCAGAAGCCCTCGGAGTCCACAGTGGACTGGCGAATCGTTCCGGGCGCATCGCAAAACCTGAGGTCACCCGCGGCCCGCCTGCAGCGAAGCGGTCAGAGGGTTCGTCGAGCAGTCCGGCAGCCAGACCGGCCGGTGGCACGGCGTCGGCGGGTCCTGCCAGGAGCATTGTTTCAGGACCGCAGCAACCGCAGTGACCATGCTGCCGAGCCGAACGAGATACTGACGGGATACGCACGCGCACGAGATCGTCGACGTACCCGCGTCCGCGCATCGTAACCTCGGCCGGGTGGTGCGGAACTTCCCGGGAGTCATCGACCTCGGCCGGTGCGCAGGGCCCAGCTTTCCTGGAAGTCGTCGAACCGTCGGAGGCCGCTGACATCAACCGGTCGGGAGCTACGGACATCAACCTGTCGCTCAACAGGTCAGACCCAGGGTGCGGGTGATCTTGCGAGTGTCGGAGCGCCGCACGGCGGGCAGGCTCCGCTGCGCCGCGAGCGCCCTCGTCGATGTCTGAAGGCCCGTGAGTGCTGTGGAGACGGGATTGGCTTCCCCTCGACTCGATCAAGCCGTTGCGGCATCCTGTCCCAGGCATGAGAGTGCCCGGCAGCAACACGCATCGAAGGGAGAGCAGTGTCGCGGCGGTACTTCGTTGGACCGGACGATGCGCCCGATCGGTACCAGCTCGTACGCTGGATCAGCCGTGGCGGCGAGGCCGAGTTGTGGGAGGCCAGCATCACGCTCGCGGGCGAGCCGGAGCGACTCGCGGTGAAGATCCTCCGCTCGGATCGTCTGCACGAGGTCACGGCCTGGCAGGAACGCTGGGCCGATCAGGTGGAATTGCTGCGGCTGATCCGCCACCCCGGTGTCGTCGGCGTCCATACGCAGTTCGAGGGTCCACGGATGCACCTGTCCGGGCAGGCAGACCCGGCCGACCGCGCCCTGTATCTGGTGATGAACTGGGTGGACGGGCAGGATCTGCGGGACTGGGTGCCGTTGCACTTCGGACCTGAACATCGGTCGGCGGTGATGCGTTGCCTCGGCCAGGTTGCCGATGTGCTGGACTGGCTGCATGCCGGGCACGCAACACCGTCCGGACGCTGCGTGATCCACGGCGACGTCACGCCGGGTAACGTGGTGGTCGACCAAAACGGTCAGGCCGTGCTGGTCGACTTCGGGCTCGTCCGCATCACCCGGCACATGACGGCGTTTCCCGCCGGAACTGAGGGCTACTGTGCTCCTGAGGTACTAGGGCAGGGTCTCTACAGCCCCGCTTCGGACCGGTACGCCTTCGGTGGTCTGGCCTATTACGTGCTGACCGGCCAGCATCCGCCCGTTGACCAGGCGGAGTTGCGCGCCGGCCTGTCCGTGGTCCCGGTGGTGGGTGGCAGACCTGAGCTGGTCGACCACATGATGACGATCTTCGCCGATGAACCCGACCAGCGCCCGTTGTGCGGCGACTGGTTGCGCGGCCTGCGGCTGCACACCTCGACCGTGATGCCCGACGCCGCGCGGCTGCCGCCGCTGCGGCCTGGCAGGGCTCACCCGGCGGCCGCTGGCGTCCCGACGGTGCCGAACACACGACCGGCCGGCAAGGCGCGGTCCTTGCGACGGGCGCTGCTGATCGCTGCCGTGGTCCTAGCCGGGGTGGCTGCGATCGGCTTGACCGCGCCCACGATTGCGCGCTGGGCGGTGGCGTCGGCCGCCTCCGACGACGCCAACCATGGGATCCACGAGTCAGGCCGCCCATTGGCTGGCCCCACAGGTAGCCCGTCGGCTGGCCCCGCCCGATCGACTGCGACACCCTCCGACCAGGGCACCAGCGCCGGGTCGACCAGCCGGCCGCGGTCGTTGCTCGACATTTCGCCGCTCGAAGGCACTGGCGAGTATCAGTCTGGACCGCAGCGGGTGAACGTCCAGGACTATCAGCGCACCCTGTACGGCGACTGCTACGACGGGATACATAGCGCCGTCTGGCAACTGGATCGCAAGTACCACACGTTCCAGGCCCGGGTCGGACTGTCCGACGACTCCCGCTCGTCGACGACGGTCACCTTCCAGGTGCTGGTGGACGGCAAGGAGCGCGCTGGGCCGGTCACGGGTGTCGGCGCCACCAAGGACGTCACGGTCGACCTCACGAACGTGTTCCGGCTGCGGCTGCAGACCGACTGCGGGTTTTCTGCCGCCGGCACCGCGGTATGGATCGATCCGGTCATCGAGTAGCCCGATCATCGGGCAGAAGGGATACGGCCATGGGGACGCTCGTCGTCGATGTGCACGACACGACGTACACCCTGAAGGACGGCGACGAGTTGACGTTCGGCCGGGACAGCCGCTGCACCGTGCGGCTGGACGCCGCCGACGCGGGGATCAGCCGAATGGCCGGTCGGATCCGGTCCGAGGCCGGCACCTGGTTCGTCACCAACCTCAGTGGTAAACGCCCGCTACACATCGCCGACGCGAATGGCTTCGCTGTGCCCCTCCCGGTCGCGCAGGCGGGCTGGCCGCTGAGCCGACGGGCGGTCGACCAGCCCCGGCTCACCGTCCTGGTACCGGGAGAGACCTGGACGTACGCACTGAACCTCCGTATCAGCGATCCCCTCCCGGTCGAGTCCACACCGCCGCCCACCGGGCAGGACCCGGTGAGTACCCGGGTGCCGACACTTCGGCTCACCGACAACCGTCGCGAGGTCCTCGTCGCGCTGACCCGCGGATACCTGCGCCCATACCCGCACTACGACCCCCGACCGTGCGGATACGACGAGATCGCTGGGTTGCTCGGGCTGACTCGCACCCAGGTCACACGCCGAATCGAAGACGTCCGGGACACCCTGATCGCCGCCGGCGTCGAAGGGCTCGAGGGCGTCCGCGACACCCGCCGCCCACTGTGCGAATGGCTGCTGGCGATGCGCGTGGTCACGCCGACTGACCTGGACTGGCTCACACGGCGGATCGATGCCACACGAGCCCGGGACCAGGAACCGGCCACTCCAGAAGCTGCGGCCCAACCCGACAAAGGACCGGGCACCACGCTATTCGCCCAACGTACTCAGACCAGAGTCGCCCACGCCGCCCACCGGGCCGCACGCGCTGTCGCATCACTCCTGCAGGCGCAACTCGCCCACGAGCACGGCACCGACTGGCTCACCAGCGTCAACGCCGCTCGGCAAGCCCGCGGCCTGCCCGCCGGCCGCTCGCTGGATGACGACCGGTTCTGCCTGGCGCTACTCGCCCGCGACCACGCCACCCGCGGCTGGGCCGATGACGACGTCCGAGCCGCCGCTGCCGCACTGAAAGCCCTGGCCGACCAAGCCGCACACGGACGACCCACCACCGCAGCCGACGTCACGGCGGCACAACACCACGCCGACCGCATCCAACGCTGGGCCAGGACCGCCAGTTCCCCCCAACTGAACCCCTGAGCGGAGCGAAAGCACACTACGACGGCATCGTCGCGTTCTCCCAGACCGACTTCACCACCGGCAAGACCACCGCGCTCATGCAGCTCGGTCACCGAGCCGGGCCGCGCCGCTGCCAGGCCGTCTCGTGCTCGCCGGCGCCGCCGCCTGGTCGTGCCGCACCGGGCCGACCGGCCGGGCCGGTCGCGCGGGCGGCCATCTCTTGCGCCGCCTCCCCAGCGTGCGTCGTGCGGTCGATGCAACAGGGTCGGCTACGCACCGACCGGGAAATGCCTGCCGAGGAGCTCGAGCAGCAGTTCGGCGTCCGCGTGGGACCGCAGCCCGCGCTGCCGGGCCACCGCAAGCAGCTCGCCGACCCGGGCGTCATGAACGACGCTCCCCGGCTGGCGGCCTTCACCGACTGGTCGGGTGACACCGGCGATCATGACCTCGGGGCATCTGTGCCATCAGGTCGCGTGGCAGCGGATCGCCAGCGGCGTGTTGTCGACGACGAGTCCGGCATCTGCGGTCGGCGACCAGGGGCGCGACGTCGCGACCTTCGGCACGTACTTGTTGAAGGTCGACCTCCGGCGGTCGAACAGGGGCACCGTTGCATTGAGCGTTAGCAAGATCGAGGCAGACTTGAGCAGTGAAGTCATCGACCCGCCCTGGTCCGTGGCTGCCTCCAAAGGTCGGCGTTCGCCGGGTTCCGGTTCCCGCCGGAGGTCATCGTTCTCGCCGTGCGCTGGTATCTGCGCTTCAACCTGTCCTACCGGGACGTTGAGGAGTTGCTGGTCGAGCGTGGCGTGGAGGTCGCCCGTCGCCGCGATCGGCACCACCGCCTACAGCGGCGTCCTCGGCACCCGGATCACCCGCGCCGGGAAAGTCCCCGCTGAAGGCAGCACCATCCCCTCAGCCGAAACCCCGGACGCCGTCGCCCCCGCGCAGCAGCTTCGTGCCCTGTAGTGGGCGTCCCCGCCTCGCCACCGCCCTCACCACCGCGCTCGGCGCGCAGTAGCACGCGTTTGGCGGCGAGGCGGGCCAGCGCCGGTTTACGACCCGAATGCCGCGGTCGGCGAGCAAGTCAGGAGCGAAGCGGGCTTATTGATGACCTCGCGGTTGAACAGCCAGCCGCAGTGTGCGTACAGCAGCCCCTTGGCAAATGCGAACACGCCGGTGCCGTGACGCCACGGCGCATGTAGGTCGCCTTCGCGGTCGGTGAACGCGTGATTATCGGCCGGTGGCCCGGGCGAGCTTGGCGCCTACGCCGGCGAGCATCCGGCTGGGGCGTTGCTGTTCGCCCTGCTGTGCGCCGAGCGCGACGATCGCGGTGGTGAGGGCGGGAGTGGCCCACTGCAATGCCCGCAGCTGCTGCAGTGTGACGGCGACATCGTGCGGGGTGGCGTCCGAAGGGACGGTACCGCCTTCAGCGGGAACCTTCCCGGCACGGGCCAGCCTGACGCCGAGTACGCCGCTGTAGGCGGTGGTCCCAATCGCGGCGAGGGTCAGCGCGGTCTTGACCACGGTGTTCGCGGTGACGCCGGACTGGCTGAGGACGCGGCCGCGGTTGGCGATGAGCAGTCCGAGTCCGCCGAGCAGGTGCGCGCCGATCGCCGCCGCGGACACCGGTGCCCACCGCGCCCAGCCACGGGCGGCTGTCCGGGTCCGGTCGTCGGGGTCGGTGACGTCCTTCGACGCACCGTTGAGACCGACCGCGCCCATGAGCGATCCGCCCAGCCAAACCGCGGCGCCGACGTCGTGCAGCGTCCGGACCAGTGTGTGTTCCTGGTTCATGGCAACCTCCTCACGCGTACGGATGATGTCTGCGTTGCAGACATCAGGTCCTGACGCACTCGATGCCCCGTGGGTTGATTTCTACGCCGCTTGCCGAGCTACTACCGCGATGCCGTCGTGCTACTGGCGCACGAACCGGTGGTGTGCCCTCGCCGGCCGGTGTACGGGTAACGCCAGGGTCGGCGCCCGGGTGGTTGCGGCGTTCGGGGAGCCGAACCATGCGGCACCGGTCCGGACCGCCGCGGTCGCAACGGTTATCGCAGGCGCGCGGGGGGGGGTAGCCCGGCTCCTGGTCGAAATTCGTTCTGGGAGCTCAAATGTTCATTCTCGGCGTCATCCTGCTGTTGCTCGGCTTGTTCTTGCACATCCCGATCCTGACGATTATCGGCGCGGTCCTGCTCGTGGTCGGGGCGGTGCTGTTTATCCTGGGCTCGGTTGGAAGGCCGGTCGCTGGCCGGCGGCACTACTGGTAGCTCATGGGCTATCGCGCTGGATCTTGTGGGTCCGCGGCAGGCGGCAGGCGCGCGGCGCGGTGAAGCATGGCCCCAGGCACGACCACACCCCGCCACAGCGAGGATGGCCGCAATCACTGCCCACGAACAGCATCCGGTGCGCCTCAGCCGGCAGGTCGGCGCGCCGGATAGTGTCGCGCGTCGACGTCACCGCGGCGCCGGTCCTGTCCGCCCTGAGGCCCATCGCAGTACCACCCTTGTCCGCCACCACGTCGCCGTATCGCTCACCGTCCGGCGTGTCCACTCCGCCGCGGCGCCGAGGCGCTGCTTGGCGTCGTCGACCGCCTCACCAGTACCGCGAGCCACAGCGGCCAGACCAGGTCCAGCGCCGCCACGAGCAGGATGAGCAGCCAGCCCGACCCCGAACCAGGCCAGCATCGTCCCTGCCCCGCGCAGCCCGCCGCCGAGCCCGGGCCCGGTTACCCTTCTCGACCAGCTCCACCTTCGCGAGGGCCAGTTGGTCGCGCACGAGCGTCGGAGATCTGCTGGGCGGTGGGCTGCTGCCGGTCGCCGCGATGACACCCGCGCTGCAGCGCGGTGAGTGGTGGTGGTATCCCGGGCAGCGTGCCGTCCGGGATACCACCTTCCCCCCTCCGAATAAAGCATCGATGCGGACAGGCGCGTGGTCACGACGGCGCCACCGCAGCCCGGGGAGCGGCCGGACAGGCCACGAACAACGAATGCAGAAAACCCGGTCGTGCGAACCCTCAAGGTGGTCGGTGAGCCGCGATGTCAGCAGGACTCAGCCACCGGGGACCGGGGTGACACAGACACCGTACGCGCCCGCGCTGCCGACGGCTACCGGTCGAATGCCGAAGAGTAGCTCACCGACCGTCCATGAGTCGCCGATCAGCCGGCTCCACCACCGCACCGCGGACCGGCTCGCTGCTGGTTCGCCGACCGGCAAGGGACAGGCGCCGTCCGGAAGTGAGCGCGGCACGCCGACGGCTGCGGCGCGGTCGCCGGGAGAGACGAAGGCGCCGGTGACGGGTGAGCGAGCCAGGCGTCGTTCGCGTGAGAAATCCGGGCGCCATCGCAAGGCCAGGCGGCGCTCTGGACATTGTGGTTCACCATCGGGTCGCGCATGACGTCGTGTTTGCCACCCTCGTCGCGGCGATGACACCGACTCAAACGCCCGCCGCGACCTGACCCCCGACAGGCAGGTCGTCCCTGTCGCAGTAGGCAACGACCTGCGGTCGAGCGCGACACATTGCCAGAGCGAGAGCGCCGAGGACCACAGCGCGATACCGCGCTGCTCGCCCCGCACGTGCCGCCCCGCGTCTGACCGCCGTGCCGTTCAGGCGCAGTCGCGGCAGACCTGAACGCCGTGATCGTCGGCGAGCCGGCTGCGATGGTGGATCAGGAAGCATCGTCCGCACCTGAACTCGTCACCACGCATGGGCACGACGGGGACGGACATCTCTTCGTCGATGGATTCGAGGTCGGATGCCGAGACCGGCCCGGCCACGTCGTCGACGTCGGCGTTGCCGGCCCGGCCCTTGGCGTGCGAGCCCGTGAGTGCGTCGAGCCCGTCGTCGGTGGCCTCGGCCTGGCTCGGGCGGGCCGCGTCGTGGTCGACGTTCATTCGCCGCCGAGTCTCTGGGTGTGCTGCACGCATGTCCGCTCCGAAGGGTGATCGATCGTCTTGGGCGGGCGCCAGGTGGTGCCGCCGACGGGACGCGCTGTGCCTGAAGGCCGCGCCAAGGTCGGAATCCCGGCACGGCTGGAATGGGGTGCTCGGGCGTGCCCTCGTGGTGGTGACCCGCGGCCACCTTGAAGAACTGCGGAGCATCCGGCGATGCTCGCACTGCTCGATGACAGGTTGCGGTCGAATCGTCCGATGGGCGCCGCCCCACACTAGCAGGACCGGGCGGGTTTGCCCGGGGTGTTACTCCCGGTCTAGGTGGGTCCAGGTGCCTGAAGTGACGGCGCCGGCTCCGACGTCGGCGCGACCGGGATGCAGTTCTACCGAACTGGCCTCGGCGGGTGGCGCATCGGGGGCCGCCTCCTCGACCGCGGCGGCGACGGCGTGCTGTGCTGCGGCCTCGTCGGGGTCGGTCAGTTCAGTGTCGGGAGGTTCCCGGTCCGGGGTCGGTTCCGCGGCGGGATGGTCGGCGAGGTAGCGTACGGCGGTATTGACGACGGCCAGCAGCGGCACGGCGACGAGGCCGCCGACGAGGCCGGCGGTGACGACGCCGGTGGCGATGGCCAGGATGACCGCGAGCGGGTGCAGGGCGACCGCGCGGCCCATGATGAGTGGCTGCAGGACGTGGCCTTCCAGCTGTTGGACGGCGACCACAATGCCCAGCACGATGAGCGCGGTCACCGGGCCGTGGGTGACGAGCGCGACGAGCACGGCGATGCCCCCGGACAGGGTAGCGCCGACGACCGGGATGAACGCGCCCAGGAATACCGCGGACCGGCCCTAAACGGCACGGTGATCAATTATTACGTCGCAGGGCCCGAGCGATCGTCCGGCGCCCGTGCCGTTGGCGATTGCTTGAAACCTGGCGTGGTCGTGCGGCGTGACGAGGTCGTGAAGACGCAGCGGACTCATCCAACCTCCCCGGCCAGGGTGAGTCCACGGGACCGCGGGCCAGTCAGGTGGTCGGGTCCTCCGAGGTCGCGGCCTGGACAAGATGCCCGATGCGGTCGTCCCTGGAATCCCGCATCGGATGTGCAGCACGCAGGACCGTGGTACGGTGAAAAAGTTGCAGTTGTGAGTACCGAATACTTGGCCAGCGCCTGGTGGGTATCTGATCCCCCGGGCGCTCTTTTGTTTTTCGGTCGTCTCAAGACCTGGGCGATCACCGCCGCGACGCCGGGTCCGGCGAGCGGGCTCAGGATCCTGCCTTCGATGGAGATCACATGACGACCGGTACAGTGAAATGGTTCAACCCCGACAAGGGTTTTGGGTTCATCGCTCCCGACGGCGGTGGCGCGGACGTGTTCGCCCACTATTCGGCGATCACCTCCAACGACTTCCGCAGCCTCGGCGAGAACCAGCGGGTCGAGTTCGACATCGCACAGGGCGCCAAGGGCGCGCAGGCCGCGAACATCCGCGTCATCTGAACCACCTCATCGACACGGGCGGGCCGCCGGGCGGCCGGCCCGCGTCGATGCACCACGTAACCGGACTGCCGCGATGTCTGCGTGTCACCTTGGTTCCGCTCATCCCGCGACACGGTCAGTCTGCGCCGGGCGGGACGGCCCTCCTACATTCGGACCGCGATGATGCCGTCGCGGCGGTACCGCCCATCCGGTCCTCGGCGGCGGCGTTCTCCATGCGGGCCCGGGTCGGCGCCGGCCGGCGCGGGCGCTGATCGCAGACCGGGCTCCCGCCGCCGCGGCAGGACCGCATGGTGCCGCAGTGGTTTATTGTGCATTGTGGACGATCGGTCGATGTCGCAACCCTTCGATGGGGACGCACGCCCATCGAGCATGGGACTTGTCTGCTGTATCTGCTCACCGTCGGCCGCAACAAGGAACTCGTGCTGCGGGTGCGCGGCACTCAGCTCTCCATCGAGCAGCTCACCGCGTGGATGGCGGAAGAGTCCGTCCGCGCGCTGACGGTCTCGCGCTTCGGCGACGAGCAGACCTCCGCCCTACTGCTGAACTTCCGGCACGTGGTCGGCGCCCGGCTCGCTCCGTACGGCGAGACGCGCACCGGATCGTTCCGACCGGCTCGGCCGCGGGCGGCGGTTGTCGCGTCTTTCGCCGGGACCACGCGCAGCGGGTACGGTGACAGCATCCGTGTCTCGTCTGCGATCCCAGCTGCCCTACGGCGGCCGTCGGCGGCGGGCGACTTCTCCTTCACCGGCCGGCACTGCGCAGGCCAGGAGCGGTACGGCTGAAGGAGACCCGGTCATGAACGGCGTCGCACAGATCCTGCTCGTCGAGGACGACCCCGGCGACGAACTGATGGCCCGCGAGGCGTTCGAAGACGACGCTGTGCAAACTGTTCTTCACGTGGCGCGTGACGGCGAGCAGGCCCTCGACTTCATCTACCGCCGCGGCGCTCACACTACCGCGCCACGCCCGGACTTCATCGTGCTCGACCTCAACATGCCCCGCGTTGACGGGCGGCAGGTACTGCGCCAGCTCAAAACGGATCCGTCCACGGCCACCATCCCCATCGTCGTGCTGACCACCTCCGGCGCCGAGGAAGACGTCACCGCCTGCTACAACGCCCACACGAACGCATACATCACCAAACCCTCCGACTACAACGACTTCACCGCTGTCATCCGCCGGATCAACCAGTTCTGGCTCGACACCGTCCGCCTCCCCGCATGACACCCCCCACCGCCACCCACCAGGACGTCCACCGGCGCAACCTGCACCTGCCGCAGACGGCCCCGGCGACCATCAAGCGGCCCGGATGACAGCACCACTGACCCTCGATGTCGCCACCAACGACGACACGCTCACCATCGCCGCCCACGGCAACCTCGACCTCACCACTTGCCACCACCTGCTCGCCGCCACCACAGACGCCACCGCCACCAATGTCGTCGCCACTATCGTGCTCGATCTCACCGACCTCGGGCTTCTGCGATTCGGCCGGCCTCGGCGTAGGCCGTCGCCCAGTTCCTCGACGCGGAAGCATTCGGCCTGGCCAGTATTCTGTGCTCGCCGGCCGGCGCCGCACCCGCCATCGAGGGTGGGTCTCATGCCAACAATGAACGGCAACCGCTGCGTCCATGCCGATCCCCGGCCGGCCGGTCGTCGGCGATGACGATCTCCTACGGATTCCTGAGCACATATCCGCCGACCCAATGCGGTCTGGCGGCCTTCACGGCGTCGACGCCCCGGGACACCTGACAGTCGGCGGCAACGCTCGCCCCTCGCGTCCTCGGTGAATCGGACGGACAGGGGTAGAGTGGGCCGCGCTGCTCCTGACCCTGGTGGCTGAGTGTTCGTTGATGGACGCGTCCCACCGCCGGCGCCGACGCCGTGACGGCAGCCCGATCAGTTCTCCGGTACCACCTCGATGACCTCCTCGCGCGGTCGGCGGGGCGTCGACGGTGCCGCGGGGGCGCTCTCGTTGACGCCGAGCCGGATGGTCAGCTGCAGGTGTCCGGCCGGTGCACCGCCGAGTGGTTCGACAGAGTCGTGCATCACCGACGATGCCAGCCCGACGGTTGTGGCCGTGAGCAGGACCGCGCTGAGCGCCTCGCCGGTGCGCAGCCAGTCCGTCCGGGTGTCGTGCGCGGTGGTGAACGCCAGGTACGTGGTGTACCGGTCCTCGCCCCACCCCTGATCATGGAGCGGTCCGGTCCGTGTCATCTTCGGGACTGCCGCCCTGGTCGGTACGGCGTCGCGAGCCGGCGGCATCCGAAAGCCCATCCAGCCGGCCGGGCGATGGGCGTCAGTTGACCATGCCGCAAAGGACGGGACGGCCTTCGGCGACGGCGCCACCGCGTGCAGGTTCACCGCGAACGGCTCCGCCGCCCGATGGAGCAGCGCCGATACCTCCTCCGGCAGCGCCGCGACGCCCAGGAAGGGACGCCGGTCGGTGCAGCGCGTGCGCAGGGCGTGGTGCAGGCGCATCTCTTCGGCGGTCACCCGGTGCGGACCGGTGAGCCTCAGCACGGCCATCAGGTCGGGGTCGGCCGGGTCCTCGATTCGTTCGACGGTGGCCGCGGCCCCGAGAACGGCGAGGACTACGGTGGCGTGGTGCAGAACGGCACCACAGCTGATGGTCATCAGCCGGTCCTGCGGGTCGGCACCGGTCAGCTGACGGGACCGGTTCGCGCGGAGTTCGAGTGCAGTGCCGCGGATGCGCCATAGCCAGGGCTGGGAGTCCTCGATCGACGGTGCCAGACAGGCCACATGGGCCGCCTCGTACAACACGTCCTCGGCCGACAACGGCGCCTGGTGCGGGATCTCACTCATCGCTGCGCCTCCGTTCAGTTTCGCAAACCGGCCCGGAGCTGGGCCAGGGCTTCCCGTAGCAGGCGGGAGACGTGCATCTGTGAGATGCCGAGCTCGGCGCCGATGCGGGCCTGGGTCATCTCTTCGGAGAACCGCATGGTGAGGATCCGCCGTTGCCGGGGCGGCAACGCGGAGACGAGCACCCCGAGCGTGAGGTGGTCGTCGATGGCGCCATAGCGGGGATCGACGGCGCCGGTGAGGTCGATGAGCTCGGCGCTGTCGTGGCCGGTGACGGACTCGTTGAGCGACGGCAGGCGGTACACCTGGCCGGCGCTGACCGCCGCCCACAGGAGGTCGATGGCGACGTGGAGGTGGCCTGCGAGCTCGGCCGACGTCGGTGCACGGCCACGCAGCTGCGTGAGATGCTCAGTGGCGGCCGGTATCTCGAGGAGGAGTTCCTGGACGGCTCGGGGCACGCGCATGGCCCAGGCGGTGTCGCGGAAGTGCCGTTTGAGCGCGCCGATGATGGTCGGAGCGGCGTAGCTGACGAACGGGGTGGTCCGGTTCGGGTCGTAGCCGTCGACGGCCTTGACCAGCGCCAGCGCGGCGACCTGCCGCAGGTCGTCGTAGCGTTCCCCGCGACCGGCATAGCGCCAGGCGAGCCGGTTGGCCAGCGGCAGGTTGTCCTCGACGGCTCGGGCCCGCAGGACATCGCGGTCAGGGTGTTTCAGCGGCAGACGGCCGCGTGCGCGAAGCAGGTGTTCCGTCGGGAACGGGGTATCCCTGGGCAGGTGCAGCCTGGTGAGGGCAGGAGCATTGGAGCCGGTTGCCGGCGGCGCGGGAGGGATGGGCGCGGGCCGCGGTGTGCGTTCGGTATCCGGGGGTGGTTCGGTGATCGGGGTCGGCACGGCGAGCATAGTCATGGTCCACGCCCCATCAGGGGACAGCCGCAGCAATCGGCAGGGACGGCGCCTCTATTAAAGCGCCGGGCTCACTGGTCGTCACCGCGAGGTCCAAGCGGCGGAAGAGGCGCTCGGCACAAAGGCTGACGGGCGCGGGGATGCAGATCGCTTCCCGCAACCAACCTTACGCTGATCCATGCCATCCTCAAAGCGGACCCGGACTTCATCGGTCGCGTCGCCGCCGTTGCCGTCCCGAACGCGTGAACGCAGCCCCACCAGGAGTGATGTGGTCCGGCGTCCGGTCGATACGGGCTGCCCTCAGAAACGCCAGCCGCCGCGGTCACGTCTGCCGCGCCAGGTTGCGGGCGCGCCGTTGCCCTGTCGCCGTGACCGGCGCGGGTCACGATTGCGCGCCGGCCGTCACCGGTCGGGCTCGTCCCGGCGAACCCCACAGATCCGCGTGGATGTTCACGCACCGCTGCTCGAGCTCGGCCACCTGCGGGTCCTCATCCGCGTCGATCGTCTCAGCCGAGGGCGATCAGGTGGTCGTGGTCGTCCAGGGGAAGATCGTCGGCGTAGGCCGAGCGCATCGTTTCGGCCTCACGGGCGTAGGATTGGCTTCGACACCTCAGACCCCGGTGACCGATACGTACACCGCCGACGGACCACAGCCCGCTCGGCAAGGTTCGATTCGCGCCGACGCAAGCTGCAGGCTCCCGTGCCGGTCGTCCGGTGGCAGCCGCAGGTCGGGAGAGGGGTCCAGTCATGTTCACCGCCGCACAGCGCGCCACCGTCGTTCCCCCGGAACCACCGACCCACCCGCGGCTGTCGCTCACCGCCGTGCGCGCCACACGAGCCGTCCTCGACGGCGGGTGGTGGCCCCGCTCCAGGGACCCGGTGGCAGAACTGCCGGGACTGATCCTGGCCCTGAACGAACGGTACGGACCGATCCGTCAGCTGATGCTCAACAGCCACAGCTGGGACGGCCACTTCCGGCGCCTCGCGGTCGGCACCCGCGTGGTGCGGGCCGGATGGTTCAGCACCGTCGACCCCGCCATATTGATCGCCACCACCGAGCGCGGCGACCAGATCGACCTGCTTGTCGTGCCACCCGAGGTCTCCGCCGCAACCGCAGACATCGCCATGGCCGCAGCCGCCGACCCGGGCAATCAACTGCGCGCTCCCGCCATCCTCGCCGCATCCCGCACCACACCGACCGTCGCGCGCAGCGAAGGCGTCGACGCGACCACCTTCTGGGACAACGAAGGCGGCCACGACGCCCGGGAGGGGCTCGGGAGGGGCTCGGCAAATACTCACGCGCCGAGGTGACCCACGGCCGGTGACACAGGACTCTTGCTCAATGCTCGGACGGCGACACGCAGACTCCTTTACATCGCCATCGGCGACGGCGATGCCGAACCCGACCAGCACCGCATCGAAGCCGCCGCCGCGAGAGCCGCCGCCCACGACATGATCGTCGAACTGCCGCACGGCTACGAAACCCTCCTGGACCGGACCTTCGCCAACGGCCAAGACCTCTCCGGCGGTCAATGGCAGCACATCACCGCCGCCGCGGGTTCCTGCGCACCGCGGACCTGCTCAGCATGGACGAACCGTCCTCCGCCCTCGACCCACGCGCCGAGGACGCCCTGTTCCAAGCCATCCGCGACCGCCAAGGCACCCACACCACCGTGTCTATCCGCCTGAAGGCTAGGCATGGGCGCTCGGGGTTGTACATGATGCCTATACTCGCTGTCATGAATGAGGCGAATGCGCTGTCCGAGGCCGTCCGGGCGGCCGGGGTGGGCGCGGGGGTCGGGCGGGGCGAGGCCCGGTCGCGGCTCCGGGACGTGCGGGCCACCGTCGCCTCGCTGGACGGGACGGTGGAGGTCGTCATCAGTGCGACCGGCGAGCTGCGCGACCTGCGGATCGCCGGTGGGGCGCTGCGCCGCGACGGCGAGCGGGCGGTCGCGGGCGCGCTGACCGATGCGCTGCGGCGAGCGCAGGACCTGGTCATCGACGCCGGACGGATCGCCGTAGGTCGGTCCTGACCGGCCTCGCCGGTCAGGACTTCGGGACGGGGGATTGGACGATGGACGAGGGCATCCTGGAGTCGTTGCGGCTCGTGGAGGCGGTGCACGCCCGGGTGTACGAGTCGTTGCGCACCGCACAGCGGACCGCGGCGGCCGAGGAGATTCGCCGGGTGTCGCGCGACGGCCGGGTGGCCGTGTCGGTCGGCGGCGACCTGCGGGTGCGGGAGGTCGCGCTCGGCAACGGCGTCGCCGGTCATTACACCGAGCAGGAACTCGCGGACGAGGTCAAGCGCCTCTACCGCGACTGTCTCGCCGCGGCCAACGAGCTGCAGGTCCGGCAGCTGCGCCGGGCGATTGCCTGAGGCGCGGCGGCGCCACTTCATCGCAGTACACCTGGGGGAATGGCTTTGAAAGCCGATCTGAACATCATCAGGCAGTTTGCGTCGGACCGGTTGGGTGACGCGTCGACGGTCCGGCAGGTGCCGCGGTACCTCGACGACAACTGCCGGGTCGAAAAGGAGCACTTCGGCGGCGACGCGCCGTGGGCCCAGGGGTTCTACGACGCGTGGGAGAACGCGCTGACCTGGCGCAAGGAGGAGTCGGCCGAGCTGGTGAAGGTCATGGAGGGCATCGGCCTCTCGCTGTACCAGGTCGTCGCGAACTACAGCCACGCGGATGTCATGGCGGCGACGACGATCAACTCGCAGGTCGCCGGGTTCCGGGCCGGCGAGCAGTACCACGGCTCGGAGTCCGCGGTCGTCATCCAGCCGGCGAAATAGGCGGGCCGATGGGTGACGTGCTGGAGAACACCGTCGGCGGCTTCAAGCGCGACATCGCCGCCGCCGACTGGGCGACCAAGACGTTCATGGCCGGCGTGCCGGACGCGCTGATCCCGTCCAAACTGCTGGACGCCGCGCTGAAGATCCGGCCCGACATCATGTTCAGCAAGGCCGACAAGGTCCACGTGCTGCACCAGCTGTACCAGGAGAGCATCCTGGACCAGGCCCGGCAGAAGTACGACCTGCTCCAGGACAGCTGGGCCGGCGAAGGGGCGCAGTCGTTTGGGCACGTGTGGCAGGAGGTCAACGCCTACGTCGCGACCCTGGCGCAGAAGGCCAGCGACCACGCCGTGCGGTGTACCCAGGCCGGGGACACCCTCAACAGCCTGCGGACCGCGTGCGCCAACGCCGTCATGGAGCACCTCAAGGGCATGCACGATGCCATGGAGGAGTACCTCGACGCGACCCAGACCACCTTCAGCGACCTGTGGAACGGGATGGCCGGGGACCCGGCGGACATCGCCACGATGATGACCGACGGCGTCACCGGGTTCATGACGGCGTCGCTGAAGGCCGCCAGCTGGAAGCTCGACGTGTACCAGAATCAGTTCACCCTCGCCGAGGCGGTCGACGCGGTGCCGGTCATCGACTCGGCCCAGTTCGCCCGGACCGGCGACCCGAGCACGGCCGTCTTCGGGGACTACACGCACGACTGGAAGCCCGAGAAGGTCGACGGCAAGCCGTGGGACTCCGAGTGAGGCGGGCCGTCCGGGTACTGCCGGTGGCGGTGTTGCTGCTGGCCGGGTGCACGGAGGCCGCAGGGCCGGCCGTCGACGACGGGCCCCGCGCGGCGGCGGTGTGGACGGCGGCGCTGCCGGGCGAGATCGGCGCGCCGCAGCGCGCGGTCGAGGCCGAGGGCCGGGTGCTCGTGCGCGCCGAGCGGGGCCTCGCGGTGCTCGACGGCGGCAGTGGGGCCGTGCGCTGGCAGCGGCCCGCGGACAAGGCGGCGGCCGTCGCGCTCACCCGGGCCGGCGTCGTGCTCGCCGAGCCGGGCCGGCCCGTGCGGGTCCTGGACGCAGGCACCGGCGCGGAGCTGCGCGCGTTCACTGATGTGCGCGACCGCGACCGGTTCACGATCGGCGCCGACGCGGCGTATCGGCTGCGCCCCGGCCCGGACCCGACGCTGACCGCGGTCGACCTGGCCACCGGCGCGGCCCGGTGGAGCCGGCCGCTGCGCGGCGCGCAGACGGTGTGGTACGTCCGGGCCGCGGAGCCCCTGCAGCCCGGACCCATTGCGGTCGTGCCGGTCGCGGTGCAGGGCGTCGACGGCCACCGGAGCATCGTGTCGCTGACGACCGCGGCCGGCGACCAGGTCGCGACGGTGCCGATCGCCGACCCGGCCGGGGTCCGGCTCGCCGCCCCCGACATGCTGCTCGCCTGGGACACGCAGCGCACCGCGTGCGACGTCACCGTCACGGCCTACGACCTGTCCGCCGGCGCCTCCCGCTGGACCGCTACCGTCGGCCAGTGGCTGCTGAGCCGCCCGGACGACGCGCCGCAGTGCGCCGCCCCCGGGTACCTCGCCGTCGCCGGCGACTGGCTGCTCACCCTCGACCCCGCCGAACGCCCGCAGGTGCGCGACGTGCACAACGGCGACCCGGCCTGGACGGGCCCCGCCGGCGACTACCCGCTCGGCGTGGCCGGCGGCATCGTCGTCACCCGCACCGACCACGGCCGCGGCCCGCTCGCCGGCTACGACCTGTCCGGCGGTGAACGGCGCTGGACGACCGCCCTCGACAGGCACAACCGGACGCCCGCCTCGGCCCTGAACGAGGAGCACGCCGTCGTCGGCACCACGCTGGTCGCCACCGTCGACCGCCTCGACCGGGCGAGCGACGCCCCGTCGAAGGTCCAGATGGCCACCGCGGTCACCGCGTTCGACACCGCGACCGGCCGGCAGCTGTGGACGTCGACGGGCTCGGTCCGCCTGTGCGGCACCACCGGCGACGCGGCATTCGCCTGCCAGGGCGGCAACGCCCGCCCGCCCGAGCTGCGCCGTTACCGCCTCTGACCGCGGCCGGGGCCGCGGAAAGGGGTGGGGTTGAATTCTGGGCGGTCGGGTGGGTCGCCGCGTCCGGGCACTCGGTCGTACGGATCCTGCCGCACCCCGGCGGGCCGCTGGGCCCGAGTGCGAAGGCCGTGCACGAGCGGCTCGCCCCGTTCGGCTTGGGCGGCGAGTCGTTCAGCGCGGAGTTTCCGCTCGTCGCCGTGGACGTGCCGCCCGACGCCGACCTCGCCGGCCTCAAGCGGCTCCTCCGGGCCGGGGTCGAGCAGGGCTGGTGGGCCTACGAAACCGGCTGACCGGCGGCCACCTCGCCGCGGACATTGACCTCTTCTGCACCTTCTCCGAGGACCCGGTCTTCGAGGTCATCGCCCACGGCCATGCGGCCATGAACGGCTTCTGGGTCAGCATCGCCGTGCTGGCCCAATGCGCGCCGGCCGCGCCGTCGGCGGTGCTCGGCCCGCACGGCCACGTATTGCGGCATGCTCGCTCGGCTGGTTCGGCCCCGCCGGGCAGATCATCCGCAACAGTGCCGGCCTGGCCGGGCTGATCGGGCTCGGCGTCGCCGGTGAGTCCAGGGATCGCCTACCGGGCCCTCCCCTGGGCGCGCATCTGGTCGGCCAGCCGTTCGAGTTCGGCCGCTTCCGTCGCGGGTGAAGTGTTGCTGAGCCCGCTGTGTGTGGCCGTCGGGCTTCGCAGGAACCGCCGGATGACGGGCACGAGCACTCCGTCCGGCCTCGCGCATCCGGGTGACCAGGGAGACCTGGTAGTCCATGGCGAGGCCGAACACGATGCCGATCACGACGATGGGTAGGGAGCTGACGATCGGCCCGGTGTGGTCGGTGCCGAGCAGGTCGGCGCCCCAGCCCCATTGGAAGAGTGCCACGAGGGCGCCGAAGGTGGCGGCGAGGCTGAGCAGGAAGCCCAGGGTGGTCTTGATCGGTACCAGCACCGATCGGAACACCAACATGAGCAGCAGGAACGCCAGACCCACGACCAGTGCCAGGTAGAGGCAGGTCAGTAGGGCCAACCGGAGACGTTGAGGCGGATGCTGTACAGACCGTAGTTCCCGGTGTTGCCGCCGGTCGACGCCGTCCCGGAGGTGATGAACAGCGTCCGGCCGTCCGGTCCGCCGAACGCCGCGTTGGTCGCGGTGGCGCCCGCCTTGATCGTGCCGAGCGGCTGGCCGCTCGGTGCGAACACGTGAACGGTGCCGTCGCTGTAGGTGATCTGGTAGACGTTGCCGGCGCAGTCGATCGTGCCGCCGTCGGTGCCGCCCAGGGACGCGAAGTCGGTGCGTGCGCCGGTGCTGCCGTCGGCGGCGACCGGGTAGCGGTAGATCTTGCCGCTGGCGTTGCCGCCGACGTACAGCCACTTCCCGTCCGGTGACAGTTCGATGCCGTTCGGTTCCCGGATCGTGCTGTCGATCAAGGTCACGACGCCGTTCTTGACCCGGAACACGCTGGTCGCGCCGCTCATCTCGTCGGCGCGGCTGGCGCGCTGGAAGTCCGGGTCGGTGAAGTACACCGTCCCGTCGGGGCCGACCGTGACGTCGTTCGGGGAGTTGAAGTGCCGGCCCTGGTAGTCCGCGGCGATGGTCGTGCGGGCCTTGGTGGCCAGGTCGTACGACGACACGGTGCGCTGGTCGTGGGTCGCCGCGATCAGCTGCCGGCCGTCGCGGCTGAGGGCCAGGCCGTTGCTGCCGGCGTTGGCGATGAACGTGGTGAACGCACCCGAGGCCGGGTCGTAGCGCACGATGTCCGACGGCTGCACGTTGTTCGGGCCGGCGCCGTCGTGCATGTTGGTCAGCTGCAGCGTCTGGGAGGCGGCGTCCCAGACCGGACCCTCGAGGAAGTTGAATCCGTCCTTGATCTTCGTCGCGGTCAGGTTCCCGGCCGGCAGCGGAGAGCCGGAGGTGCCGCCGGACGCGCACGGTCCCGTGCTCGGAGCAGTGCTGGACGGCCCGCTCGAGGGGACGCTCGGCGGCGTCGGCAGCGTCCACTGCTGGTTCGTGCCGGTGCCGCAGGTCCAGATCTGCAGTGGCGTGCCGTTGGCGCTGCTGCGCCCGGTCGCGTCCAGGCACTTTCCGGAGCCGCGGTTGACCAGGCGCCCGGCCGAGGCCGTCCACTGCTGCGCGCCGGTGCCGTTGCAGTCGTAGATCTGCACCCGCGCGCCGTCGGTGGTGGCGGCGCCGACGACATCGAGGCACTTGCCCAGCGCGGCGATCGACCCGTCGGTGCCGATCGACCAGCGTTGCGCCGCTCCGCCGTTGCAGGCCCACAGCTGCACGCGGGTGCCGTTGGCGCTCCTGCCGTCGGTGACGTCGAGGCACTTGCCGCCGATGCCGGTGATCGGCCCGTCGGTGGCGGCGCTCGCCGCCACGACGCCGACCGCGGTGACGCCGCCGACGACCATGGCAGCGCACACGACGCCGAGCACCCGCTGGCGGTGGTTCCGTGAGGACATGACGCTCCTGCTCGCATCTGGCGCACCGACGGGAATGAAACAAATGAAACGACCAAATAGCGATCGCGATCTATGAAACCCTCTCAGTAGCGAGCAGTCAAGCTGCCTGCCTGCTTGATTCGCCGCTGTCCATGAAACAGAGTGCGTTGGCGGCCGGCGCCTGCGTGCGTCCTGGTCGTGCGGAGAAGCTGGGAATCGCGCAGCCGCCGTCAGCGTCGCGCTCGGGACCGCCGGCCCGGGTTGGCGATGTCGCCCGTCGGACGGCGACGGCGGCCGATGTCCGCTGCCGGTGAGTTGATCATGTTGGCGTGACGGTTGTTTGGGGTGGGGTCGGCGGTCTGGGCAGGCCGAGGCGCCCGATGCTGGGGATCGGGTTCCTCCGTGGCTCTCGGTTGGTGGGGCTGAGGTTGTGGTTCAGGTGTTCGGCTGCGGCAGGGCGGCAAGTCGGGTGAAGGCGTTGGCTAGATCTGTTGCCCAGGGCCAGCTTTCGGCGATGCGGAGCCGGATTCGGCGGCCGCTGCGGGTAGCGCAGTTTTCTTCGGTTCGGCTGTGGCCAGAGCGTGGTGTAGGAGCAGGGCTTTGGTCCAGGAGAGGAGGTCGATGGCGGTCAGGGCGAGTTCGAGCCAGACGGCGTCGATGGCGAACTGCCGGGAGGGGAGGTGACCCAGGCCGGTGTGCTTGCCGCAGCGGATGCGGCCTTCGACGCGGGCTTGGGGGCGGTGGCGGGCTTCGAGGTACTGGATCGGCCCGTGGCCGTAGGGCGTGCCGGTGATGACGAGTTGGTGTCGCCAGCCGACGATGTGGTCAACCGGGGACAGTTGCGCGCCGGGGTGGGGCAGTTCGCGGCGGACGATGACGCGGGTGCCGTCGGGGTGGGCGCCGATGTCGATCAGGTCTGTGATCTCGCAGAGACCTTCGACAAGCCTCATTCTCCCAGTTCAGAAGGCACTTTCGCGTTTCAAGCCCATCTTGTGGATCACCGATCCTGAAACACCCGGGTTGGCCCGATTTCACACGACTGACGGAACCCGATCCTCTGTCGACCACGCGGCGCGCACGCCTACGCCATCCCTCGCCGGGCTGGTTACCGTCGAGGCCGCGGTGCTTCGAAGCGTGTGGGCGGCAAACCGGATCGTGGTTCCGGATACCGTTGGTGATCTTGGAGGTCAGTCGGCGGTCATAGCGTGAAACCGGGCAACTCCGGACGCCCACACCGTCATCGGCTGGTGGTTCTACGTTGCGGTCCACCTCGCCGCAGCCGCCGCAGCGCTCCTCGGGTATCGGGCCGGTCGTCACGCAGCGGCGCAAGCGGTGCCACGGTCGATCCTCGCCGGCGCCCTACAGCGCTGCCGCGCTCCCATTCATGCCTCGACCCCAGCGGCATAATCTTCCGAGTTCCAGTCCACTCCGCGATCAAGAAAGGTCCACAATGGGTCCTTTTGATCCCTCTCCGATCGAGCGCCCGCCTGTGGCCGACTGTCCTGAACCTCGCCGACACACAGCTCATCAAACACAACCATGCGGGATGCGATACGCCACCGACCATGAGCATCCGGCGTGAATTTATCCAGGTATCTGCATTTTACGGTCGTCAATTGCTGCGCGCCAGAGGCTTCTTGTATACGGCGCCTTAGATAGCACACGCAGTAGGACTCAACCAAGGCGACATCCGGACCGGGCAAGTCAACGAGGACGTTGGTGATGACATGGACCGAAGAGTCCAACTGTGCGTGGCGAATTTTCATGTCCTCAATCAGCCCGTCGACCCCGCCTTGGTACGCACCATGGTGATCGAAGGCATTGTCGTGGTAGCACGCACGCACCGAGTCCCAGTCACAGCGATCGACCGCCCTCGCGTACCGGTACAGGCAATCAGTAACGGCCATGGTCACATCGAACCGTGATCGCTCGACCTGGTCTTCCCGCGGCATTGGTCACCCACTTCCTCAAATCTGTCGATGCCGTACTGCATCAGGCAGCTGTGTTCGGTGCTCGGACGCTCGTGTCAATGTGCACGCGCCCTGACCCCTCATTGCTCTCGCCTGACCCTGTGCTGCGCCCGCTTACGACTCGGCCGGGATTACCCGGACCGGGGTGCCCTGCAGCCATGACACGACGTCTTCCACCACGTGCGAGAAGAACCGCTCGTACATCGGCACCGAGACATAGCCGACATGCGGCGTCAGAACAGTGTTCGGCGCGTCGCGCAGCGGGTGGTCTGCAGGCAACGGCTCGACGGAGAACACGTCCAGCGCCGCGCCGGCGATGACGGCGTCCGACAGGGCCTCGGCCAGGGCATTCTCGTCCACGATCGGCCCGCGTGAGGTGTTGACGAGGTAACCGCGCGGGCCGAGCAGTTCCAGCTCGGGTCGACCGATCAGGTTCCTCGTACGTTCACTCAGCTTGAGGTGGACGGTAGCTACGTCGGCGCGCTCGAACAACTCGCGCTTGCCGACGAGTTTCACGCCCACCGACTCCGCCCGCTCGTTGGTGAGATTCTGGCTCCAGGCGACGACGTTCATGTCGAAGGCCAGTGCGTAGCGGGCGATCCTCGAGCCGAGATTGCCCAGCCCGATGATGCCGAGGGTCGATCCAGCCAGTTCAGGACCGATCGTGGTTTGCCACTGCCCTGCCCGCAGCGCGGCATCCTCCGCCGGCACTCTGCGGGTGACTGCCATGATGAGGGCCCAGGTCAGCTCGGCCGTGGTGTGCGGCACGCTGCCAGTTCCGCAGACCACGATCCCGCGGGCATGTGCGGCCGCGACGTCGATCGCCGCGTTGAACGGACCGGTGGTGACCAGGAGCGCCAGATTGGGCAGCCTGTCGAGGATCGCCGACGGGAACGCCGTCCGCTCGCGCATCGCCACGACCACTTCGAACGGCTCCAGCCGGCGCACCAGGTCAGCCGGGTCGGCGATATGGTCGTGGAAGAATGTGACGTCGGCCCGGCCGTCGAGGGGCGTCCAATCGGCACTCGACCGGGCGACGCGCTGATAATCGTCAAGGACGGCGATCCGAACCGGCATGGCGCGGGCTCCCTCGATAAGCTGGTTACGGGGTCAGAGACATCCTGCGACGAAGGTCGGCGCGAAGTTCCGCCTTGGCGGCCTTGCCGCCCGAGCCGCGATGCAGTCCGGCCATAGGCGATCATCATCTGGGACGGATGATGATCCGTGGGGCGGAGGATGTCCGCCCCACGGATGACTCATCGGTCTAGCAGGGCGGCTGGTAGGTCGCCCACGGCCCCTTCGGCTTGTTGTCCGCGCCGAACTCGATCAGCGACAGGCCGCAGAGGCCATCCGCACCGAGGTGCTTGGTGGCGGAGTAGGACAGCGTGAAGCTTGCCTGGCCGAACGAGGCCGGATACTTTGAGACGCTTTGGATCGCTTCGTTCAGCTTCTTCGCGTCGTCCGCGCCGCCGGCCTTCTCGATCGCGAGCTTGACGATGTGCACGGTGTCCCAGGCTTGGGCGTCATAGGCCGTGACCTCGTAGTCGGCGCCGTTCTTGGTCTTCAGGAGCTTGGTCAGTTCCTGGGTACGAGGGTTCTGGTTGTTGATGGAACCCATGAACACCAAACCGTTGAGGGCACCCGCGTTGGCCAGCTTCCAGGACTCCGGCTGGTTCCCGATCGACGCAAGCGAGAACCGCGGCTTCGCGGCCAACTGGCTGGCGAGCGTGTTCTGCGCGAGCACCTCGAACGGGCCACCGAGGCTGGTCACCATCACCGCGTCGACGTTCGCGTCCTTGAGTCGGGCCACCTGCGCGGACAGGTCGGCCGCCGCGGTGGCGCCCTTCTCTGTCGCCGCGACCTGCACACAGGGCATCGCGCCGAACAGCGACTTGTTCACCGCCGCGATGGTCGACGAGTCATCGGTCAGCACGCCGATCTTCTTGATGTTGGCCTTCTCGAACGCTCCGCAGTACACCTTGGCCCAGTCGCCGGTCGAGTTGGCGAGCATGTAGATGAACTCGTTGTTCGGCGCGTCGACCAGCGACTGGGTCACGCTGGTGGGGGCGATGGCCGGGATGCCGAGCTGGGTGAGGGTCGGCTTGGCCTGCGCCGATGCAGCGCCACCCGTCTGCATCAGCACCAGCTTGGCGCCCTGGCTGACCAGCTTCTGCACCACGGCCGGCGACTTGGTCGGGTCGCTCTCGTCGTTGCCCACCACAAGCTGGAGCGGACGGCCCAGCACGCCACCCTTGTCGTTGATGTCCTGAACGGCCAGCCGGATCGTCTTGCCGGAGATGTTGCTGTATGAAGCGCCCGGACCGGTGCTGTCCTGGTCCAGGCCGATGATGATCGGATCACCGGTCGCCGTGCCGGTGCTCGGTGTGTCGGAGCCGCTCTTGCTACAGCCCGCGAACGCCACCGACGCGGCGATCAGCGCGCCGGCAAGCGCCGCCGACCTCCTGGATATGGCCACGTATACCCCCTGCATTACTGGGACAAACCGAAAATGGGCTCAACTGTTACGTCGCTACCACCACGTCGTTCCTGCATGCGGGGTCTGACGAGGGGTTCCGGGAACCTAGCAAGCGCTTGGTTGACCCAATATCTCTTCGGGCGCCGTCCCGTGTCAAGGGTCCGCAATGACGAGCGGGTTACAGAACGATCAAGCCGGTCATCATGGCACCCTGCGGGTGCCGAGTAGTCCCGTCGGCAGGCTGAACTGCTGGTTCGTGGTAGTGAGCCTTGGCGGGGTTCGATCGTCGCGCGCTGCGTGGTCGTTGCGGGTTGATCCGGGCCGCCTGGCGTGGGGCGTTCGGTGGGACGGCGAGTCCGGGGCTGTGTGGTCGCTGGGTGGTCGCGTCGTCCGGGATTGCTGCCGGGGCGCTGCGGGCCCGGCCGGGCTGCCCACTACCCCGGGTTGGGTTGGGTTGCGGCGGCGAGGGCGGCTGCGGTGGTGATCGCGGCGATCGGCCAGGCCGGCAACTACACTGCACGGCGGGAGCAGTGGTGAACATGCGGGTCAGGCTCGCGGCCGAGCAGAGTCTTCAGCCGCCCACCTTCCGCACCAGGATCTCACCGAAGCGGGCCACCACCGTGGAGCCGGCGATGCCGTTGCGCAGGGTCGGCAGCGTGGCGAGGGTGCTTTCGGCCTGGTCGGTCATGACGACGTAGTCGACGCTTGCCACGCCCGCGGGCAGGTACTTCTGCATGACTTCCGGGTCGGTGTCGAGTTTCCACAGCCAGACCGGTTTGGTGAAGCCGGCCAGTTTGAGGTCCATCCAGATGTAGCCGTCGGTGACCACGACGGCGTCGTGGGGGATGTGGTCGATGACCCACCTGGTGGCCGCCCGCGAGTTGGCGCTGCCGCCGGTTTTCGACTGGTCGTACAGGCTGGTTGCCCAGGCCGGTACGACCAGGACGGCGGCGGTGGCCGCGGCCACCAGGGGCGCCGCGCGCCAGCTACGGCCGCGGGCCCACAGCAGGTCGCAGGCACCGGCGATGAGCAGCGCCGCGAACGGCAGCAGCGCGATGACGTACGCGAAGGGCAGGTACCCGCCGCGGCACATCATCACGACCTGGATCAGCAGGGCCAGGCCGATCGGGCGCAGCCGCGCGACCGCGAACCCGGCCGGGACGAGCAGCACTCCGGGCAGCAGCAGCCACGGATCCAGGCTGGCCCACGAGTGCGCCAGGCTGAACGTGCCGGAAGAGGGATCGAGCAGGCTGCCGCTGCCCGACCGGGCGAACAGCTGCCACCACAGCGCCCCGGTGAGGCTCACGTGGCCCGGACCGGGAAGGAGCTCGTTCTTGAGCAGGGCGAAGACCGGATAGGAGGAGACCAGCACCGTGAAGGAGACGAAGAAGAGGCCGACGAGCAGCAGCGGGCCGAGGGTGAGCAGGCTCGGGCGATGCACGCATGGCGGCTGAGGTCCTCGTGTGCCTGCACCGAGGACCTCTTCTGGCCCGGTATGTCCACATCAGTGCGGACATCTGCCGCAAACAATTGGGGCTGACCGGGTTCATGTCGAGTGGCACCCAGGCCGTTGACCTGGGTGTTGTCACCACCGTACTGATCGGCGATCCGCGTGGCCTTGGCCGTTCGTCCGTTGTGGACTGGTGGCGCGGTGGCATGTCTCGGTAGACCGGACGATCTTGGGCTCGTAGCTTTGACCAGGTTATGGGCATGATCACACCCATCGTCTGCCGACGAGTTGCGGAACGCGGGCCGGACGAGCGCGCCATCGCGCCGCCGCTTTCGAAGCTGCGGGCCGTCGTCGGTGGGCTTGCGCCGGTACGATCCTGAGGTTCTCTGTGATGATGGACGTCGATCGCGACATTGAGGGGCGCACGCGGATGGACAGTCCGAGCGGCAGCGAGCAGAAGCCGGCCACCGCGGCCAGGATGTATGACTTCTACCTGGGCGGCGTGCACAACTTTCCGGCGGACCGGCAGGCGGCCCAGACGGTCATCGACCAGTTTCCCGCCGTGCCCGCGGTGGCCCGCAACAACCGGGCCTTCCTGGGGCGCGCTGTGCGGTTCCTCGCCGATGCCGGCATCCGGCAGTTCCTGGACATCGGGTCGGGGATTCCGACGGCCGGTAACGTCCATGAAGTCGCCCAGGCTGTCGCGCCCGGCTCCAGGGTGGTCTACGTCGACATCGATCCGGTCGCGGTGGCGGAGAGCCTCCAGATCCTGGACGGCAACGATCGGGCCACGGCCATCTGCGGCGACCTTCGCGAGCCTCAGGCGATCCTCGATCATCCCGAGGTTCGCCGGATGCTCGACTTCACCACGCCGGCAGCGCTGGTCCTCGGGGCCGTGCTGCACTTCGTCCCCGACGACACCGAGGCGCACGGCCTGGTCGACCGCCTCGTCGCGGCATTGCCGGCGGGCAGCTACCTGGTCATCTCGCATGGGGCGGCCGAGACGTTCGCGCTCAGCGATGAACGCACCGCGGCTGCCCGGCAGGTCTACCTGCGACGGACCACCACGGCGGGCAAACCGCGAACGCGGGCACAGGTCGAGCAGCTGTTCGCGGGCCGCTGCCAACTGGTCGACCCCGCAGTGGCCTGGGCACCCGAGTGGCGACCGGCGTCAGGGGATCCGGCTGACTTCGCCGACGACGCTCGCCGCAGTGGCATGTGGGCCGGGGTTGGCCGGCTCAGGCCGACGCATGAGGCCTGACCCGGGCCCAGGAATGACGGTCGATCATCGGTAGCGCCTGCCGGCGCATGAACACCTGGAATGGTCTCCACGTGCCGGCTGCTGTCCGGGAGTGGTACGCCGTAGTCGCGCCGGCGGGTCAGATCCTGCGGTCTTCGCGGGCGAGCGCGGCGATGCGCAGATCGCGTGCCCGATGCACATGGACCTGCAGTTCGCTGCGCGCGCGGGCCGGGTCACGGTCGTGGACGGCGTCGAACACCCGCCGGTGCTCGTCCTGGGTGGTCTGCCGGTCGTCCGGCGCGCCGGCCGGCTGGGCTTCGTAGGCGGCCAGCTGGGCGTCGACCCGGCTCGCCAGCTGGGCCACCGTCGGGTTGTGGGCCGCCTCGCGCAGTGCGCCGTGGAACGCGTCGTTGATATGGATCAGGTCCGCTCCGGTGGCGGCCTCGGCCTGCTCGAGGAGGTGCCGGAGCCGGGCCAGATCGACCTCGCTGCGTCGCTGCGCGGCCAGCTCGGCCGCGGCGAGGTCGAGGATGATGCGGGCCTCGAACAGCTCGACGACCTGTTCGGGACTGCGGACGGGCACCGCGTAGCCGAACCGCACGCGTTCGAGCAGGCCGTCCTGTTCGAGCCGGGCCAGGGCGTTGCGGACCGGCGTGCGGGACACGCCGTACTCGGTGCTGAGCTGAGCCTCGCCGAGCGTCAGGCCTGGCGTGACGTGGCCCTCGATGATCCGGCGCCGGATCCGTGAGTAGATGTCGTCCGCGCCGACGTGCTTCGCCGGGTTCTCGGTCTGTGCCGCCACCTGGGTACATCTCCTCGCTGCGCGCCGCCGTCGGGGTGTCGATCACCACTGTAGTCAAGCTTAGTTCCTAGTGATACAGTATGAATTCATTATGGATCCACTTGCGGAGGTCTCGGTGATGGCGGGATACGGTCAGCTGCTGCTGACGCGCCGCCGTCCCGTCGACATGATGCTGGTCTGCAGCGCGCGCTGTCGCTGACCGGCCACGCCTCTCTCACCACACCCGCGCGCCGCTCCCCCGATCCCTGCTGCCTGCCGATCGTCCGGCGGCTCCTGCCGTGGCGCGTGCCTCTCTCAGTACGGAAGGAAAAACCGTGTCTTCTGCACGCCGGCTCAGGATCGGCCTGACCGCCTATGGAACCGGATGGGATCTGGAGGCCTGGCGGCTGCCGGGCGCCACGAACGAGGGACTGCTGGACCCGAGCGTCATCGTCGACGTCGCCCGCATCGCCGAGCGGGGCAAGCTCGACTACGTCTTCAGCGGCAGCGCGCTCGCGACCGAACCGAAGCGCCTGAACCGGGTCTTCCGGTGGGACAACACGGTGTACGCCGGCACGCTCGCGGCCGTCACCGAGCATGTCGGGTTCTTCCCCAGCTACAACACCTCCTTCGAGCACCCGTACTTCGTCGCCCGGCAGATCGCGACCGCGGACCGGTTCAGTGCCGGCCGCATCGGCGTGAACCTCGTCTACGGCATCGACCGGGAGGGCGGACCGGCGGGCAACTTCGGCGGCTGGCCGCTGCCCGACGAGCAGTCCAAGTACGACCGCGCGGACGAGTTCACCGAGGTGCTGTTCCGGCTGCTGCACGACAGCTGGGATGATGACCTGCTGCTCGACGACCGCGAGGGCGGCACGCTGATCCGGCCGGACAGCTGGCACCCGATCGACTTCGTGGGCAAGCACTTCCAGGTTCGGGGCCCGCTGAACGCGCCGCCGCCGGTGCAGCGCAAGGTGCCGCTGATCCACGTCGGCGAGTCGGCCCGCTCACTCGAACTCGGGATCCGCCACGCCGAGGTGCGCTTCTCCCCGTACTACGGATTCGAGGAGGGCAAGCGCCGCTACCAGCAGATCAAGCAACAGGTCGCGGAGGCGGGACGGGACCCCGACAAGTTCCTGATCATCCCCGGCATCACGTTCTTCGTCGCCAGCACCAAGCGCGAGGCGAGGGAGAAGTTCAACGAGGCCCATCGGGTCCAGACCGAAGAGGTCATCCCGGCGTACTTCTCGAAGGTGTTCGGCGTCGACCTGGCCGGCGTCCCGGCGTCGAGCCGGGCGGCCGACGTGCTGCCGCTGGAACGGCTGGGCGGCGACGCCCTCAAGACGACCGGCGGCCTGACCCGCGAGGTGAGCACCGTGAAGCGCGGCGGGCTCGACGACGCGCACTGGCTGCACGACCTGCTGACCAAGCGGCTCGGCGAGGATCTCACGCTTGCCGAGTTGTACCACGCGGTGCACGGCCACCTGCAAGGCGAACAGATCTTCGTCGGCGACACCACCGGCTTCGCCGACTGGCTCGAGGAGAACTTCGTCGAGCGGGTCTTCGACGGGATCCAGCTGTTCCCGCCGTACCACCGCGGGCCGGCCGACTTCTTCGTCGACAACGTCGTACCCGAACTGCAGCGGCGCGGGCTGTTCCGCCGCGAGTACGAGTCCCGCCTGCTGGCCGAGAACCTCGGCATCGCCTGATCACCAAGAAGGAGCAATCGCACATGTTCGGCGGTCAACCCCCTGCTCGGCCCGGTAGCGTCCGGCGCCGCTCGGGCCGTACAACTGCAGCATTCACCGCGACCATCGCGGCAGCGCTCGTCGCCGTCCTGGCCGCATGCGGCGGGAGCCCGGCGGCGGCTCCGCAGTCGCAGAATGCCGGCGCGCCGGTGTCCGGCGGCAACCTGGTCTACCTCGCCTCCTACGACAACCCCGACTTCCAGTGGACCGACGTCAACGACTGGGAGCCGGGCATCATCTTCAGCGCTCTCGTCGACCGGCTCGTCTACTGGGACGCGAAGTCGAGCACGCTCAGGCCGTGGCTGGCCGAGTCGTGGACGGCCAACCCCGACAGCACCCAGTTTACCCTGAAGATCCGCAAGGGCGTGACGTTCAGCGACGGCTCGGCGCTGAACGCCCAAGTCGTCGCCGACAACCTGACGATCAAGGGCAAGGGCGACAAGGCGCTTGGCATCCCGGGCACCTACACCTGGCCCGCCGGTTTCGAGAGCGCGGCCGTGACCGACGCCGACACCGTGACGGTGAAGTTCTCCAGGCCGGCCTACGGCTTCATCCGGGCGTTGACCTTCTACCACAGCGGCATCGTGGGCGAGAAGACGCTCAAGCTGAGCTTCCAGGACAGCTCCGACATCAAGAACATCGTCGGCAGCGGCCCGTTCGTGTTCGACAGCTACACCCCCGGTGAGCAGTACGTCCTGAACAAGCGCAAGGACTACAACTGGGCTCCGGACGGTGTCGGGCACACCGGTGCCGCCTACCTGGACAAGATCACCGTCCGGATCGCCGGGCAGAACAGCGTGCGGACCGGGCTGCTGCAGTCCGGGCAGGCCGACGTCATGCGCGACGTGCCCCCGGCCGACGAACAGCGGCTCGGCCAGACGGGATTCACCGTCGTGCCGGCCAAGCAGATCGCGTACTCGGTGCAGATCCGCATCCGGCCGAACACTGCCGCGACGGCGGACGTCCGCGTGCGGCAGGCGCTCCAGCACGCCATCGACCGCAAGCAGCTCGTGGACACGCTCTACTTCACCGACATCTGGAAGCCGGCGACGTCGGTGATCGAGTCGGGCGTGCCCGGGTGGGTGGATCTGTCCGGCAAGCTCACCAACGACGTGGACAAGGCGAACACGTTGCTGGACCAGGCCGGTTGGACGGCCCGGGACACGCAGGGCTTCCGCACGAAGGACGGCCAGCGCCTGTCGTTCCTGGTGTACGCCGTGTCGTGGATCCGGGAGGCACAGCCCGAGCTGCTCCTGCTGGCCCAGCAGCTCAAGAAGGTGGGCGTCGAGCTGACGGTCAAGAACGTCGACTCCAACAACGAGACGGCGGCGGTCGGCGCGCCCGGCGTGAGCCTGTCCATCTCGCTGGGCAGCGTGCCGACCGTGTCCGGGCCGATGCGCAACAACTTCCACAGCGCGGTCACCACGAGCTGGTTCAACAACGGCGCGCTGGCCAAGGACACCGAGCTTGACGGTCGCATCGACGCGCTCAGCAACGCCACCGACGACGGCACCTACACCAAGGCCGTCGGCGAGTTGCAGAACTACCTGATCGACCAGGCGTACGTGCTCCCGCTGGACACGAACCAGCAGACGTTCGCCGTGGCGAAGAAGGTCCACGACCTCAACGTCGACGCGTACGGGCGGCTGTTCTTCTACGACGCCTGGCTGAGCAAGTAGCCGGGTCCCGCACCCACCATCTCGACCCGGGCGGGACGCGTGCGTCCCGCCCGGACTGAGCGAAGAGAGCGCACAGTGCAACAGCTACTGCGGCGGGCCGGTGTACTCGCGCTGGTCCTGTTCCTGGTCTACACGCTTGTGTTCGTCGTCCTCGTCGTGCTGCCCGGTGATCCGATCAGCAACCGCCTCAGCGACCCGGACGCGGGGTACACCCCGCAGACGGTGGATCTGCTCAAGAGCTACTACGGCGTCGACAAGCCCGCGGCGCTGCGGTATGCGGAAGGCTTGCTGCGGGCTCTGCAGGGCGATCTCGGACACTCCCTCGCCGACGGGCAGTCCGTGACCGGCAAGCTCGCCGACGCCTTCACGCCGACGCTGATGCTGGGCGGCATCGCGCTGCTGATCGTGCTCGTGCTGACCGCCGTCGTCGGACTCGGCGCGCTGTACGGCCGCATCCCGGCGCTGCGCGTGGCGTTCATGTCGGTGCCGTCGCTCATCTACTCGCTGCCGGTGTACCTGGTCGCCGTCGTGTTCATCCAGGCGTTCTCGTTCCAGCTCGGCTGGGTGCCGCTCAACGGCGACGGCGGATTCGCCGCCACCTTCCTGCCGGCCTGCGTCCTGGGCATCACCATCTCGCCACCGCTGATCCAGGTGTTCGTCCGCAGCCTGATCAACGCGGACCGCCAGCCGCACATCACCGTCGCCCGCGCCCGGGGCATCCCCGAGTGGCGGATCTTCACCCGGCATCTGTTGCCGGGCGCCGCGCTGCCGAGCCTGACCGTCCTGGGCATCACCATCGGCTACCTCATGAGCGGCGCCGTGGTCACCGAGACCGTCTTCACCCGGTACGGGCTCGGCGCGCTCACCCAGAAGGCCGTGCAGGAACACGACCAGCCGGTGCTGCTCGGCATCGTCGTGGTCAACGCCGCGGTGTTCATGCTTGCCAACCTCCTCGTCGACGTCATCTATCCGCGCTTCGACCCACGCGTCCAGCCGAGGTTCAGCCATGCCAAGTAGCGCCCCCGACACCCGGCTCGCCGACCTCGGCACCGAACCGGATCCCGGTACCGAAGCCGGACCCTCGGGCACCACCCGGCGCCTGCGGGGACGGCGAATCCCGCCGACCGTCGTGTTGTCCGTGCTCGTCATCGCGGTCGTGCTCGTCTCCGCCGTCGTACCATCGCTGCTCGCCGGACAGGACCCGATCAACGGCGTGCCGTCCGACAAGCTCGCGTCGATGAGCGGGACACACTGGCTGGGCACCGACTACCTCGGCCGCGACATGTACTCGCGGATCGTTCACGGTGCCCGTACCTCGGTGCTCAGCGCGATCCTCGCCGTCGCCGTGGCCGTGAGCCTCGGCACGGTCACGGGTCTCGCCGCGGCGCTCGGGCCACGGTGGCTGGAGACGCCGCTGATGCGACTCATCGACGTGCTGCTCGCGATCCCGTCACTGCTCCTGGCGATGGTGTTCGTCGCCGCCTTCGGGTTCTCCAGCGCCAACGCCGCCGTCGCGGTGGGACTTTCGATGATCGCCACGTTTGCCCGGGTGGCCCGGATCGAAGCGCTGCGCGTGCGTTCGGCGCCGTACATCGAGGCCGCAGAGATCGCCGGCACCACCCGCGTCGGCGTCGTGGTCGCGCACCTGCTGCCCAACATCGCGACAACGCTCATCTCGCTGGCGGTGCTGGAGTTCGGCGCGGCGATCCTGGCGCTGTCGACGCTGTCGTTCCTCGGCTTCGGCGCCCAGCCGCCCAACCCGGAGTGGGGGCAGCTCGTCGCCGAGGGCGCGAACTTCTTCTACGCCGCACCGTGGCTCGTCTACGCCCCCGCCGCCGTGGTCGTCATCGTCGTGCTCGCCGTGAACCGCCTGTCCACCTACCTCGACGCGAGGGCATTCGATGAGTCGCTCTGAAGCACCCGCCGATCCGCCGCTGCTGCGGGTACGAGACCTGTCGATCGCCTACCGGACCGCCCGGCAGTGGAACCCTGTGGTGCACGACATCTCCTTCGACCTGCGGGCTGGCGAGACCGTCGCGCTGATCGGGGAATCCGGCTCCGGCAAGACCACGCTCGCCGGTGCCGTGCTGCGGATCCTGCCGGCCAACGCGCGGACCACGGGCGGCACGATCCTGTTCGACGGCGCCGACCTCGGCCGGGCGTCGCGACGGCAGCTGCGCCAGATCCGCTCACACGAACTCGGCTACGTGCCGCAGGACCCGACCATGTCGTTCAACCCGCTGCGTACGGTGCGCAGCCAGCTGTACGAGATCCTCCGCCTCACCGGCCCCGAGCGCGGCCCGGCCGCGGAAGCAGAGGAATTGCTGCGGCGGGCCGGAATCGCCGACACCGCCCGCGTGCTGGACTCCTATCCGCACCAGTTGTCCGGCGGGCTGCTGCAGCGCGCGCTCATCGCCGCGGCGATCGCCGGACGGCCGCGGCTGCTCATCGCCGACGAGCCGACCTCCGCGCTCGACGCGACCATCCAGAAGGGCATCCTCGACACGCTCGAGCAACTGCGTGCCGAGCTCGGCCTCGCGGTCCTGCTCATCACGCACGATCTGGCCCTCGCCGCGGCGCACAGCGATCAGGTCATCACGCTCGACCGGGGCCGGGTGGCCTCCTCGCCGTACGCCGAAGCGTTGTTCGCGAGCGCCCCCAAACCTGTCGCCGTCACGCTCGCCGAGCGCACCGAGGACACCACCCGAGAAGCCCCGCAGCCGGCGCTCACCGTCGACAGCGTCAGGAAAACCTTCGGCCAGTTGACGGCGGTCGACGCCGTCTCCTTCACCGTCGCGTCGGGCACCACCCACGCGCTCGTCGGTGAGTCGGGGTCGGGCAAGACGACCCTCGCCCGGATCGTGCTGGGCCTGCTGCCCGCCGACTCCGGTGCGGTACGGCTCGCCGGGCGGCCGGTCGACCCCACGAATCGCGTTGCCCTGCGCGAGGTCCGGCGCGACCTCCAGATCGTGCACCAGAACCCGTACGGCTCACTCGATCCTCGGTACACGGTGTCACGCATCATCGGCGAGCCCCTGGTCCGCTACCGCGCCGGAGACCGGCGGCAGCGGCAGGCACGGATCGGTGAGCTGGCCGACGCCGTAGGACTGCCCGCCAACGTGTTGCAGCGCCGGGCACGTGAACTGTCCGGCGGGCAGCGGCAGCGGGTCGCGATCGCGCGTGCACTTGCCCTCAACCCGAAACTCATCGTGCTCGACGAACCGACCTCCGCGCTCGACGTACGGATCCAGGATCAGGTCCTGCAACTGCTGCAGACGCTGCAGCGCGAACGTTCGCTGACCTACCTGTTCATCTCCCACGATCTGCGCGTGGTGGCCGGCCTCGCCCACACGGTCACGATCCTGCGCAGCGGTACCGACGTCGAGTCCGGCCCCGTCGCCGACGTCTTCCGGTCACCGGCCGAGGAGTACACCCGCACCCTGCTCGAGTCCGTGCTGTAGAGCATCCCGAGGAGTTCCCGTGTCCGATCCCCGCACACAACACCTGATCAGTGCCCGAGAGCTGATCGACCATCCGGTGCCACAACCCGTCGTACTGCACGTCGGCCGGGCGTCCGCGACGCTTCCGGCGCCACAGGTAAAGATCGCCGGTGCTCGCGTGACCGAACTCGAGGACGACTTCGCGGCGCCCGCAGACGACGAGCGCGGGAGGCTGCCGTTGCCCGACGCCAGCAGCCTGACGGATCGGATACGAAGCTGGGGCATCGACGGCGGAACACCGGTGATCGTCTACGCCGCTCGATCCGAACTCGTCTCCGCGGCCACCCGGGCTTGGTTCGTACTGCGCTGGGCCGGGCTGCCCGACGTCCGGCTGCTCGACGGCGGGCTCGACGCCTGGCAGGCAGAGGGCGGCCGCACCGAGGACATCGCCACGCCGGCGCCCGCAACGCCGAGCACCTTCGCCGCATTGCCCGGTCACCTACCCACGATCGACGCCGACCGCGCCGCACAGTTCGGCGCCCGCGGGCACCTTCTCGACGCCCGCGACAAGGCCGCCTACGACGGCGGTCACATCCCCGGCGCGCGACTCGTACCAGGTCCCGTGTTCGACAACGGCAGGCTCAAGAGCGCGGAGGCCCTGCAGTCCGCACTCCCCATACCGGCGGCCGTCTACTGCGGCGCAGGTGTCTCGGCCACCACCGTCGCGTTCGCCTACGCCACACTCGGCCGCACCGTCCCGGTCTACGTCGCCTCGTGGTCGGGGTGGACAGCCGATGCCGACCGGCCGATCGAGCAGGCTTGATCGGCCGTCTGCCCAAGATTGAGCCAGTTCGCTGAGTGCGGGCACTAGACTTTCAGTCATGGTCGACGCCGAAGCCGCTCTCGCCTCCCACGACGAGCCAGCCGCGGTGGCGCCGGTGATGACGGTCGCGGCGATTGTGGAAGACGTGCCGGCGGTGCCGCGTCCCCACGGCACTGCCACGACCCGATTGCCTGGCCGGAGCTCAGTCGACGGGCAACGGGCAAGGTGACAATGTCGGTTGCGCGGTTGCGGCGACTGGCGGCGGACCTGCCGCCTTGGGCGGTCGACGTGTTCCTGGCGGTGATCGCCGGGGTCGCGACGGTGTACCGGATCGGGTACGGCGTGCTGCAAGCCGGCGACCGAGCACCGGACGCCGTCGGGTACGGCATCGGAGTGGCGATGTCGGTCATCCTGCTCGCCCGGCGCCGGTGGCCCGCGCTGACGTTGAGCGGTGTCGCGGTGCTGTGGGTGGGCTATCACATGCTTGACTACCCGGGCGGCGCTCCCGCGGTGCCGGTGTGGGTGGCGTTGTACTCGGTGGCGGTCTCGTCGCGGCGGCGTGCCGGCCTGGCGGTGGCCGGTGGCCTGCTGGTGTCTGACGCGCTCGCTCGCACGGCACAGACCGGTGCTCGGCTGTTCGACGCCGCGCTCGACAGTTCCACGCTGCTGTTCCTGGCCGCGCTCCTGCTCGGTGACGGGGTGCGCAGCCGGCGGGCTTGGCGTGCGGAGCACGAGGCACGCGGGGCGCTGCTGGCCGCAGAGCGGGAGAGGGCAACCGCGCAGATGCTCACCGAGGAGCGGCTGCGCATCGCCCGGGAGTTGCATGACGTTTCAGCACACACGCTGGCGGTGATCTCAGTGCAGGCGAGCGTGGCCGCCGAACTGATCGATGACGACCCAGGACGAGCAGGTGAAGCGTTGGAAGTCGTGCGTAGCGCATGCCGGGAGGCGATGGGCGAGCTGCGCGCGGCGGTCGGTGTGTTGCGAGCCGCCGACGTCATCGATGTCCACGATGACGGCACGCCGGACGTTTCGGCACTGGCGCACGGGCTGGAGCGGTTGCAGGATCTGGCGACCGCGCACGGTCTGCGTGAACCGTGGATCAGCATCAGTTACGTCGGCGACCGATGCCCGTTGCCACGGCTGGTGGAGATCACCGCCTATCGGATTGTGCAGGAGTCGGTAACCAACGTGCTGCGGCACGCCGATGCCACCCGGGCCGACATCACGGTCGAGTTCCGCCGGGACGGTCTGGGGCTGGAGATCCGCGACGACGGCCGCGGCTCGCCCGCGTGGCGCGGCAATGCGTCGCCGGGTGGCAACGGGCTGGTCGGCATGGCGGAACGGGCGGCGAGCCTCGGTGGGTCGCTCGACGCCGGTCCGGTCGGCGACGCCGGCGGTTTCCGGGTCCGGGCCTGGCTGCCGGTGGTGGTCTGACCGTGGCGATCCGGGTGCTGTTGGCCGACGACCAGGCCTTGGTCCGCGCGGGCTTTCGCGTGCTGCTGGAGCGCGCCGACGATATCGAGGTCGTCGGCGAGGCCGCTGACGGCGACGAGGCCATCACGCTGGCCCGGGCCCATCGACCTGATGTTGTCCTGATGGACGTGCGGATGCCGGGCACGGACGGGTTGACCGCCACCATGCGCCTGGTCGGCGACGTACGCCTGCCCAACACGAAGGTGCTCATCCTGACCACGTTCGACCTCGATGAGTACGTCTTCGCCGCGTTGCACGCCGGTGCAAGTGGCTTCCTGCTCAAGGACGTCGGACCCGAGGACCTGCGCAACGCCGTGCGCGTCATCGCTGCCGGCGATGCCCTGCTCGCGCCGAAGGTGACCCGCCGGCTCATCGCCGCGTTCGCCGGTCGCCCCGGCCGGCAGGGTACGCCGCTGGAGCGCCTGGACACGCTGACCGCGCGCGAACGGCAGGTCGTCGCGCTCGTTGCCGACGGCCTGTCCAACCAGGAGATCGGCGACCGGCTCGGCATGAGCCCGGCGACCGCCAAGACGCACGTCAACCGGGCGATGGCCAAGCTCGACGCCCGCGACCGCGCGCAGTTGGTGGTCATCGCCTACCAGTCCGGGCTGGCCGGCATACCGCGGTTGCGGTAGTCGCCGTAGCGCGGACGCGGTACCGAGGTCGCAGCGCTGAGCGGATGGCCGCGCGCCGACGGATCCCTACCGTCGGTGCCATGACAACAACAAACACGACCGCCCGGGAATCGCAACTGCGCCCCGGCTCGGTGGTGCGACTCCTGCGCCGCTGGCCCTGGCGCTCCTCAGGGATCGCCGGCGGTGTCGGACTCGCGCTGATGCTGCTGCTCTACGCCGGAACGCCCCTGCGCGGCATCGCCCTGGCCAGCGCAACAAACATGGCAGCGGTGCTGTTCTTCCTGGTCGGCGGGGTGGTCCTGGCTGCGAGCGCCGGCACGGGTCCCTGGCTGTGGCTGCTGGCACGTCCGTTCGCCGTCGCGCTCGTCCCCGCACTGTCCTGCTGGTGCGCCATTGTGCTCCTCCGCATCGTCATCCTCACCGATGAGCCGGTCGCCGAGACCGTGTTCCAGGACGGCTTCGGCCGGGCGATCGTGGTGTACCAGGCGGCCACGCTTGCCGGCCTGGTCGCCGGTGCGGTCCGGTGGGTCGCGTACCGCCTCACCGCTGTGCGGGAGGGCTGATGCACCGCCTGTCCAGCATCATCGCCGGCGGATGTCTCGTCGCCGCGCCCACATTCCAGGCCCTGTCCACGTACTTCTGGAACGACGGCTTCCAGGGCGTCGACACCGGCACGCTCATCATCCTGGCCACTGTCTGCTGGATCGTCGGCCTCACCGCCGTGTTCCGCTCGATCGAGGACCGGGTTCCGCGGTACACCGCACTCGCGCATCCCCTAGCGATGTACGGCTGCGTCGGGGGCGCCGCATTCGGCGTACAGGGCATGCAGGAGGAGCTTCTCCATGCCACCCACGCCGAGGCCGTTCGACTGCTCGGTGAGCACCCGTCCGCCGCGTTCCTGGCGTTCTGGATCGCCGGCGTGCTGTTCCCCACGTCCGTCTTCGTCCTCGGCGCGGTCCTGATCCGAATCCGCGCCGTACCGGTCCCGGTCGGCCTGCTGACCTGCGCGGGTGCGTTGGCGTTCCCGCTCAGCCGTATTCCGAGGGAACCGGCTGTGGCGTATGCGGCGGACCTGTTGCTGCTGCTGCCGTTCGCGTACCTCGGAATACGCCTCGCCGTCCAGGCACTCGGCAGCGACAGCGCCCACCGATCGCCGCAGGTTGCACGACGGATCAGGCCGTGACGAACGCCTCGGCCTGGACGACGTCGGCCACGGCTCGGCCCGACCGGCTGAGCGGCATCGTCGGGGGCTGGTCGTGGTGTTCACCGGCTGACGGTGGCGTAGCCTGCCGCCTTCCCCGCCGCGGCGAGCTCGGTTAGCTCCTGCTCGACGGCGGGCGGGACCGGGCCGCGCATCCATGCGGTGAGGGCAGAGGGCACCGTCAAGCGGCACCTGAACAGGATATTCTCGAAGCGCGGCACGGTTTCTCGCATCGACGCCGTCAACACATACATCGTTCTTTCAGACGAGCAGGCCCTCACCTGACATGACGGAAAGCGGACGTTGCCGAGATGACAATGAACGAACTGGAAGAAGGTCTCGGACTCGAGCTCGACTTCCTGAAGATCCATGACATCGCCCGCTCCGGCAGTCGTGTGATTCCTGTCGCGCTGCAGGACGTCGCCACCGGCGAGGTCCTGTTCATCGGATACGCGAATCAGGCGGCCATCCACGCGTCCCGACAGGAAGGTATCGCCGTTCTCTGGTCCACATCACGGCAGGAACTCTGGCGCAAGGGCGCCACATCGGGCGACGTTCTCAAGCTCGTCGACATCCGGGTGAATTGCGAGCAGAACTCGCTGCTCTACCTTGTCGAGCGCACCCGCACCGGCGCCTGTCACACGCGTTCGCAGAGCGGGGCAACCCGCCCCAACTGCTACTACCGGCGCATCGTCGACGGCGATCGGCTGGAATGCGTCGATGGTGGATAGGCCTGCGGCACACTCGATCGTCGGACGCAGACCAGGCGCACCCCGGGTGGGCGGCAAGGTCGTACTGGTGCCCTAGCAGGTCTCCTACGATCCCGTCCAGCTCGAGCCGGGCGAGACCGGCTGCAACACCCGCCGGTACACCAACCCGGCCCGGTAGACGCCGCCGAGCACGCATCAGGTCGGCGGATTCGACGCCATGTAGGCGAGCCAGCCGCCGTATGCGGTGATGTCGGGGGCATCCTCGACGGCCACGGCCTCACACAGGAAGCCGGTGACGGTCGAGCCGTCCTCGAGCCGCACCTGGCCCAGCGCCATGGGGGTGGGCAGCGCGGCCAGGAACGGGCCGACCGCGGCCTGCGGCAGTTCCCACAGCTCGCCTTCGATGGCGCCGCCGCCGTTGGTGACGCGGACCAGTCCCGGTTTCGGTGGTGCGGTGGCCAGGGCGTGCAGCCGGTACTGCGGTGCGGTGCGGACCCGGCGGAGCAGGCGGCCACCCGCCCCGGTGAGCTGATGGTTGAGCGGCTGTCCGCTCAGGTGCGCGCCGACCACCATCACCGGCAGTCCTCGGCCGCCCCTGCCCGCCGGGGCTTCGCCGCTCAGCAGTGCGGCGATGTCGCCGGCGACCGCGTCGGCGAAGCCGCGCGCGATGACCTGGACGCCGAAGTTGGTGCCGCCGGCCTCGCCGGCCGGCACGGCGACGGCGCTGAGGCCGAAGAGGTTGCAGAAGTTGGTGTAGGTGCCGACGGCGGCGTTGACACCGATCGGGTCGGCGTCGACCTCGGCGATCGTCGGGTGGATCGGGGCGGTCGGCAGCAGCAGCGCGTCCGCGTCGCCCCAGGCGGTCATGGCCTCGCGGCGCAGGTGTGCCAGCCGTTCGGTGTCGGCGACGAGCACGTGGGCGGGGATGTCGCGGGCGGCGCCGATGATCGCCCGGACGGTCGGGTCGATCTCGTCGGGGTGCTCGTCGATGAAGGCGCCGACGGCGGCGTACCGTTCGGCGACGAACCCGCCGTTGTAGAGCAGTTTCGCCGCGGCGAGGAACGGTGCCAGCCGGATCGGGCGCAGTCGGGCGCCGCGGGTCTCCAGGGACGTCGCGGCCTGCTCGAACGCGTCGAGCCACGCCGGTGCCATGCCGGTCAGCTCGCCGCGGTCCGGCACCGCGACGATCGGGTGCGGCGGCGCGGCCAGCGGTGCGTCCACCGGGAACACCGGATCGCTCATGATGGCCATGGCCTCGGTGCCTTCGGCGACGGTGCGGGCGAAGACGGTGACGCAGTCGAAGCTGCGGCAGGCCGGCACCACCCCGTCGGTGGGGACGAGCCCCGGTGTCGGCTTGACACCGACGATGCCCTGGAACGCGGCGGGCACCCGGCCGGAGCCGGCGGTGTCGGTGCCGACGGCCAGGTCGGCGATGCCGAGCGCGACGGCCACGGCGGAGCCGGAGCTGGACCCGCCGGCGACCCGGGCGGGGTCGCGGACGTGACGGACCGCGCCGTACGGGCTACGCGTGCCGACCAGGCCGGTGGCGAACTGGTCCAGGTTGGTCTTGCCGAGGATCAGTGCGCCGGCGTCGACGAGGCGCTGCACGGCCGGGGCGCTGCGTCCGGGCCGGTAGGCGTACGCCGGGCAGGCCGCCGTGGTGGGCAGGCCCGCGACGTCGATGTTGTCCTTGACCGCGAGCAGCCGCCCGGCCAGCGGCAGGTGTGCTCCGGCGGCGAGGCGGGCTTCCACGGCGGCGGCGTCGGCGAGCACGTCACGCTCCGGGCGCAGCGTGATCCACGCTTCGGGTCGTTCGCCGAGGGCGAGCCGGGCGTAGGCGGCGCGGACGCGGTCGGTCGGGGTCATCAGATTCCTTTCGTGGATACCCCGGCCTTCAGGCCGGGGAGGAAACGGAACCCCTGCGGAGCAGGGCAAGGGCAGCCGATCCGCCGCTAAGGCGGACCGGCGTGTACCGGCGTGTCGCCGCAAGGTTCACCACAAGACTGTGAACATGTGAGCCATGTCCAGGAGTGTGAAGCGGGCGTTCAAGTACCGCTTCTACCCGAGCCCGGGGCAGGCAGCCGAGTTTGCCCGGACGTTCGGGTGTGTCCGGCTGGTCTACAACATGGCGTTGCAGGCCCGGACCGAGGCGTGGACGCTGCGGCAGGAACGGGTCAGCTACAACACCACCAGCGCGATGCTGACCGCGTGGAAGAAGACCGAGGAACTGGCGTTCCTCAACGACGTCTCCTCCGTGCCGTTGCAGCAGGCACTGCGGCACCTGCAAGTCGCGTTCGCCAACTTCTTCGCCAAACGCGCCCGGTACCCAAGCTTCAAGAGCAAGAAGAAGTCGCGCCGGTCGGCCGAATACACGACCAGCGCGTTCCGCTACCGCGACGGCCAACTCACGTTGGCGAAGATGGCCGAACCCCTGCACATCGTGTGGTCCCGGCCCCTGCCCGACGGTGTGTCCCCCTCCACGGCGACCGTCAGCCAGGACGCGGCGGGGCGCTGGTTTGTGTCCCTGCTCTGCGACGACCAGATCGAGCAGAGCCCGGCCACGGACGCGGTCGGCATCGACGCCGGCCTCGACAGCCTGCTCGCCCTGTCCACCGGGGAGAAGATCAGCAACCCGCGGCACGAACGCCGCGACCGGGCCCGGCTGGCCCGCGCGCAGCGAGCGTTGTCCCGCAAGGAGAAAGGCTCCAACAATCGGGCGAAGGCCCGGGTCAAGGTCGCCCGCGTCCACGCCCGGATCGCCGACCGGCGCCGCGACCACCTGCACAAGCTGACCACTCGGCTCGTTCGTGAGAACCAAACGATCGTGATCGAAGACCTGACCATCCGCAACATGGTCAAAAACCACAGCCTGGCCCGTGCCATCTCCGACGCGGCCTGGCGGCAGTTCCGCACCCTGCTGGAGTACAAGGCCGAATGGCACGGCCGGAACCTGGTCGTCGTGGACCGCTGGTTCCCGTCGTCCAAGCTGTGCTCTGTCTGCGGTGCCCTCGCCGAACGGATACCGCTGCACGTACGGTCGTGGACGTGCCGGTGTGGCATCGTCCATGACCGTGACGTGAACGCGGCCCGCAACATCCTCGCGGAGGGGCTCTCCGTGACTGCCTGTGGAGGCGGTGTAAGACCTCAACGAGAGTCCTCTCGGACGGGGCAGTCGTCGGCGAAGCAGGAACCCCCTGGGGCGACCCAGGCAATCCCCGTCCCTTGAGGACGGGGAGGATTGTCAAGCCAGCACCACCAAAGGGCTGCCCGGTGCCACCTGGGTGCCGGGGGTGACGAGGACGTCGATGACCGTGCCGTCGCGCGGTGCGGTGACGACGCTCTCCAGTTTCATCGCCTCGAGGGCCAGCAGCGGCTGCCCGGCGGCCACACGGTCGCCGGGGCGGACGTCGACCCGCCACACGCTGGCGACGAACGGGGCCTCTACCAGTGCGCCGCCGTCCGGCACGGACACTGTTGAGGCGGCGGGCGGCGCCTGCGATTCGGGGCGGGGGTCGAACTCGCCGGCCGCGGCCCAGGCTTCGCGTTCGGTGCCGAACGCGGCGGCCTGCTTGGCCCGGAAGGCGGCGATGGAGGCGGCGTTGCCGGCCAAGAAGGCTTCGTGATCGGCGAGGCGGAAGGTGCCGTCGTCGATGCGCAGCCGGTGCCGCCCGGCGGCGACGTCGGCGCGCAGGTCGAGCAGTTCCTCGGCGCCGACCGGGTACCACTGGATGCGGTCGAAGTGGCGCAGCAGCCACGGGTCACCGGCTTCGCGCTGCCAGCGGGACCAGACCTGCACGGTACGGCCGACGAACTGGTAGCCGCCGGGGCCTTCCATGCCGTAGATGCACAGGTAGGCACCGCCGATGCCGACGGCGTTCTCCGGGGTCCAGGTCCGGGCCGGGTTGTACTTGGTCGTGACGAGCCGGTGCCGCGGGTCGAGCGGGGTCGCGACCGGTGCGCCGAGGTAGACGTCGCCGAGGCCGAGGACCAGGTAGCTGGCGTCGTAGACGGTGCGGTAGACGTCGTCGACCGACGCCAGGCCGTTGACCCGGCGGATGAACTCGATGTTCCACGGGCACCACGGCGCGTCGTCGCGGACGCCGTTGATGTAGCGGGCGATGGCCTCCCGGGTGGCCGGGTCGTCCCAGGACAGCGGCAGGTGCACGGTCCGGCTGGGCACGACCAGGTCGCGGGTGGCGGGCAGGTCGGCCTGCAGCGCACGGACCAGTCCGAGCAGCTTGCGCACCGGCAGCCGGGCCGGGTCGACGTGGACCTGCAGCGAGCGGATGCCCGGGGTGAGGTCGACGACGCCGCCCAGGCCCTCGGCGCGCAGCCGGTCCATCAGGGCGTGGGCGCGCATCCGCAGGCCGAGGTCGAGGGTCATCGGGCCGTACTCGATGAGCAGGTTGTCGTCGCCGGAGCGCCGGTAGGTGACATCCTCGTCGCGGGCCAGGATGCCGTCGTCGGCCGGCTGCAGCAGCGGTGTGCAGTCGAGGTCGGAGACGGGCACGAACCGCACGGTGTCGCCGGGGGCGAGCTGGCCGAGCTTCCACCGGTCGGCGGTGATGACGGTGGCCGGGCAGACGAACCCGCCGAGGCTGGGCCCGTCCGGGCCGAGCAGGATCGGTACGTCACCGGTGAAGTCGACGGCGCCGACCGAGTACGGGGTGTCGTGGATGTTCGACGGGTGCAGCCCCGCCTCGCCGCCGTCGGTGCGCGCCCACCGCGGCTTCGGGCCGATCAGCCGGACGCCGGTGCGGGCGGAGTTGAAGTGCACCTGCCACTGCGCGGCGTAGAACGCGTCGATGTCCTCGCGGGTGAAGAACTCGGGGGCCGCGTGCGGCCCTTCGGTTACCCTGAGCCGCCAGTCACGGCCGATCACCGGTCGCTGCGCCACCGGTACAGCAGCGGCGGCTGCTCCGGTCGGTGCCGCCGTGCGCAGCACGTCGCCCAGGCGGAGGGTTCGGCCGCCGTGCCCGCCGAACTGCCCGAGGGTGAACGTCGCCGCACTGCCCAGGTACGCCGGGACGTCGAGCCCGCCGGCGAAGAGCACGTAGGTGCGCAGGCCGCCGCCGGTCGCCCGGCCCACGTCGAGGACCGAGCCGGCGGGCACCCGGACCGGCTCCCAGTGGGGCACCGGGACGCCGTCGACGGTGACCGGCATCGCGGCGCCGGTGATGCAGACGGTGGTGTCGGCGGTGCACCGTAGCGCCGGTCCGTCGACGGTGCACTCCAGGCCGGGTGCGCCTTCGGGGTTGCCGAGCGCCTTGTTGCCGAGCCGGAACGAAAGGTCGTCCATCGGCCCGGACGGTGGCACACCGACCTCCCACAGCCCGGTGCGGCCCGGCCAGTCCTGCACGGCCGTCAGCGTGCCGGCCCGTTCCACGACGATGCGCGGCTCCGTGTCGTGCACGCCGGCGAGGGTCGCCGTCGCGTGCCGGGCGGCGAGCACGTCATCGTGGCCGGCCGCCGCCCGCAACAGGCCGAGGTTGGTTTCGATGCCGTCGACGCGGGTGGCGAGCAGGGCGGTGCGCAGGTTGGCGAACGCCTCGTCGCGGGTCGCTCCGGTCACGATGACCTTCGCGAGCATCGGGTCGTACGCCGTGCTCACCTCGGTGCCGGCCTCGACCCAGCCGTCGACCCTCACGCCGGCCGGGAACTCGACATTGGTGATGAGGCCGGCGCTGGGCCGGTGGTCCTGGGTGGGGTCCTCGGCGTAGACCCGGGCCTCGACGGCGGCGCCGGCCCCGCCCCGGCGGGGGGTGTCCAGGACGGTGTCGTCGCCCTGGGCCAGGCGCAGCATCCACTCGACCAGGTCGACGCCGAGGACCTCCTCGGTGACCGGGTGCTCGACCTGGAGGCGGGCGTTGACCTCGAGGAAGGACGCCTGTTCGCGTTCGGCGTCGTAGACGAACTCGACGGTACCCGCCGACCGGTAGCGCACCGACGCGCACAGGGCCGCCGCCGAGGTGTGCAGCCGCTCACGCACGGCGTCGGACAGTCCGGGCGCGGGCGCCTCCTCGATCACCTTCTGGTTGCGGCGTTGCAGGCTGCAGTCGCGGTCGCCGAGCGCGACGACGCGGCCGTGGCCGTCGCCGAAGACCTGGACCTCGACGTGGCGGGCCCGCCGGATGAAGCGTTCCAGGAAGACGCCGCCGCTGCCGAAACTGGCGACGGCGAGGCGCTCCACCCGGTCGTAGGCGGCGGTGAGCTCGGCTGGTGTGTGGCATGCCTGCATACCGATGCCGCCACCGCCGCCGGTCGCCTTGACCATCACCGGGTAGCCGATCCGGCCGGCGGCGGCGAGCGCCTCGTCGAGGCCGGACAGCAGACCGGTGCCCTCGATCATCGGCACGCCGGCCGCGTGGGCCAGCTCACGCGCGGTGTGCTTGGCGCCGAACGCGGTGAGCTGGGCGGGTGTCGGCCCGACGAAGGCGAGCCCGGCCGCTTCCACGGCGGTGGCGAAGGCGGCGTCCTCGGAGAGGAATCCGTAACCGGGGTGCACGGCACCGGCGCCGGTGGACAGCGCCGCGTCGAGCACGCGGTCCACCAGCAGGTAGCTCTGCCGGGCCGGGGCCGGCCCGAGCCGTACGGCCTGGTCGGCCAGGCGCACGTGCGGGGCGCCGCGGTCCGGGTCGGAGAAGACCGCGACCGTCTTGAGGCCGAGCCTGGCGGCGGTGCGGATGATGCGGCAGGCGATCTCGCCGCGGTTGGCGACCAGCAGGGTGTTGAACACGTGGCTACTCCCCCGTGACAATCATGCGGACCGGCGTCGGGTCGAAGCCGTTGCACGGGTTGTTGATTTGCGGGCAGTTCGATATCAGGACCAGCACGTCCATCTCGGCGCGCAGCGCGACCCGCAGGCCGGGGGCGGAGATGCCGTCGACGATGCCGAGGCTGCCGTCCGGGTCGACCGGGACGTTCATGTACCAGTTGATGTTGCTGACCAGGTCCCGTTTGCCCAGGCCCCACCGGGCGCCTTCGATGAGGAAGTTCTCCACGCAGGCGTGCTGGTGCTTGGTGTGCTGCCCGTAGCGCAGGGTGTTCGACTCGCGGCTGCAGGCGCCGCCGACGGTGTCGTGCCGGCCCACCTCATCGCCGACGACGCGCATCAGCGCCCGGCCTTCGCTGGAGTGCAGCACGCTGCCGGTGGTCAGGAAGATGCCGCCCTGCGCGGCGATCGTGTCCGGCGCCGAATAGCGTTCGCTGGTGTCCTCGGCGTTGTAGAGCAGACAGTCGACGGCCTGGTTGCCGTACAGATCCACGATGGTCAGGACCTGGCCGCGGCGCACGATCGCCGACCAGGGCGCGCGGGCGGCGACGGTCTCGTCGAGCACGATCCGACCGGCGACCAGCGCCGGTGCAGCGGTGGTTGTCATGCGATCCCCCGGGCGGTGAGGTAGTCCGCGGTGTTGAGCAACGCGCGCTCGCCTTCCGGCGTCCGCGACCACAGGGCGTCGGCCGGCGCGGTGGGTAGGCCGGGCCGGGCCTCGATGCGTACGGGTGTGCAGGTGTACGCCTCGCGCGGATCGAGCGGGTGCGGCACGTTGGCCAGCAGCACGATGAGCGGCATCTCCGCGCGCAGTTCCACAATCGCGCCGGCCCCGGCCGATCCGAGCCAGGTGCACGCGCCGTCGTCGCCGACGCGGACCCCCTGGAAGAACGAGATGCACGGCGGCAGGTCCCGGCGGGTCAGGCCGTGTTTGGCGGCGGCCAGGGTGAACAGCTCCCGCCCGGCCGGTGTCGGGCTGTGCGGCGAGCCGTCGCCGTACCGGCCGGTGTTGCTGGTCAGCGTGGAGGTACCGCAGAAGGTGTCCGAGCGGTCCTGGGCGCCTACCGTCACCGAGGCGAGGACGCGCCCCTGGTCGGACAGCAGCAGGTGGCCCTCGCCGATGTACGCCTGCCACAGGACTTTGACGGTGTCGGCGACGTTGAGGCGCTCCCACGGCTCGTCGGCGTTGAACAGCAGCACCGAGACGCAGGCGTCGCCGTACAGGTCGGTCAGGCGCAGTGTGGTGCCGCGGGCCAGCCGTTTGCCGGCGTAGCCGCCACCCGGGACGGTCTCGGCCCAGCTGAGGCCGTCACCGGCCGGGATGGTGGGCATGCACTCCACGACGGTGCCGCCCTGGGCGCGGGCGTGTTCACGCGCGCCGGCGGTGGTGGCGGTGCTCATGCGGACTCCCCCGCGGCGACGGGCGCGGTGACGGGCGCGGCGAAGTCCAGCCGCGGGTGCAGGGCCGCGACCCGGGCGCGGTGGCGCAGGTAGGCCAAAGCTCCGGCGAGCAGGGCGGCGCCGACGAACAGCAGCGAGAAGTAGTGCAGGTACCAGTGGGTGCCGGCCGGGTCGTAGACCTCCTGCCGGGGCCAGCCCAGGTTGAGGATCATGCCGATGCCGTAGAGCACGGCCACGGCGTTGACGACGATGCCGAACCGGCCGAGGGAGAACAGTTTGCCGCCGCGTTCGGTGGCGGCGGCGCCCTCGCTGTGCGGCCAGCCTCGGCCGCGCCGGATCAGCAGCGGGACCGTGACCAGGGCATAGGCGATGTAGAGCAGAACGATGCAGACGCTGGTCAGGGCGGTGAACAGGGCGGCCTGGCCGATGTTGACCAGCAGGACCGCGGCCGCGCCGACACCGACGACGACCGCCGGCACCGCCGGCGTACCGGTGCGCGGGTTGACCTTGCTGAGCGCGCCGGAAAACGGCAGGACACCGTCGCGCGCCATCGAGAAGATCATCCGGCTGCCGGCGGTCTGGATCGCCAGGGTGCAGACTGCGACGGCGATCGCCACGTCGACCAGCAGGATCCGGCCGCCGGTCTGGCCGAGGCGGCTCGTCAGCACGTACGGCAGGCCTTCGGTGGCCAGCCGGCCATCGGTCAGGCTCGGCGCGGCCATCAGCGCGACCAGCAGCATCAGGCCGCCGCCGATTCCGGAGGCGGCCAGCGCCCGCAGGATCGTCCGCGGCGCGATGTGCCGCGGGTCGCGGGTCTCCTCGCTGAGCTCGCCGGCGCTGTCAAAACCGACCACCACGTACGCGGCCATCAACGCCGACACCAGGAACGGACCGACGTAGGACAGGCCGCTGCCCAGACCGCCGGTGTCGAAGACCACGCCCGGTCCCCGCTCGACGTTGAACAGCAACAGGATCACGACGACCGCGACACCGATGATCTCGAGGGTCACCCCGGTGCTGTTGACGATCGCCATGAGCCGCACGCCGCTGACGTTCACCAACGTGGTCAACGCGATCAGGATGGAGCCGAGGACGACGGCGTTGGTGGCACCGCTGGTGGAGGTGAGCGCGGGATCGCCGCCGACGAGCTGGAAGCCGGACCAGATCTGCGGAAGCACCACCTGCAGGGCGATCGCGGCGGCGGCGACCGTGACGATCTGCGCGACGATCATGACCCAGCCGGCGAACCAGCCGATCGTGGCGTTCGACAACCGCCGCGACCACTGGTAGATGCAGCCGGAGAGCGGGTAGCGGGCGGCGAGCTCGGCGAAGTTGAGCGCCACCATGAACTGGCCGGCGAAGACCAGCGGCCAGGTCCAGAAGAAGGCCGGGCCGCCGAACGAGAACCCGAAGGCGAAGAGCTGGAAGACCGTCGTGAGGATCGACACGAAGGAGAAGCCGGCGGCGAACGATGCGTAACTGCCGATGCTGCGGCGCAGTTTGGGCTCGTAGCCGAAACCACGCAGGTCTACGGCGTCAGCTCGGTCGCCCGCCGGCGGTGTCGCCAGGGTGGGGGTAGTGGACAAGACCGCCTCCTCGATGCAGGCGGCGGCGGGTGCTGGCCGACCCGCCGCCCGAATACCTGTCGGGTGACAGATTTGCCGGTGTGAGATCGACGGTCGTTTCCCGGCCGTAAACCTTCGATTGCCGGATGTGTCGGCGCGGTTACGTCGCGGCCGGATCGACCGGGACATCGACCGCGTGCGACGATGCTGGCGTGAGCTCCGCACCTTCAGTCGGTCGTCCCCGCTCCGGAGCTCGGCGCCTGCCTGTCGGTACGGCGCGGGAAGAGATCCTCGACGCCGCGGCCGAGCTGTTCGCCGAACGGGGGTACGCCGCCACGTCGACCCGCATGATCGCCGAGATGGTCGGGGTGCGGCAAGCGTCGCTCTACTACCATTTCAGCACCAAGGAGCAGATCCTCGCCGAACTACTCGAGTCCACCGTCGGCCCGTCCCTGGCCTACGCCGAGCGACTGGCCCAGGAGGCACCGAGCCCCGCCGACGCCCTGCATGCGCTCGTCCGGTACGACGTCGGGGTCCTGCTCGGCGCGCGCTGGAACGTCGGCATCCTCTACGCGCTGCCCGAGATCGCGACCGAACCGTTCACCCGCTTCCGCGCCGACCGCGAGCAGCTCAGGGCCGCCTACCGCCGCCTGGTCGCGGCCGTCGCCGGCGCCTCTTCGCCGGACGCTGACGTGACCGGCGACCTGGTCTTCGGCCTGGTGGAGAGCGTCATCGGCATGCGCCGCGACCTGCCGGCACTGCCACCGCCGGACCGGCTCCAACAGACGGTGGCCGCGGCGGCGTTACGCCTCGCCATCACCCCGTGCGCCGAGCCGGATTGACGCAACGGGCATGAACCCTTTCGTCACTGGGGCCTTGGGCTACTGCGGGGCCAGCTGCTGACGAGCGCTCGGCGAACATGACCGCGACGACGTTCGCTCAGCGCGAGCCGGGAGTGGTTCAGCGCGCGGCGGGACCGGTTGTCGCCGCCCCGGTGGAGCCCGGTTCGTCCGTCATGGCCGTCGCGGGATGGATCGTGGCTGAGCCGCGACCGCATTGGCCGCGAGGCAGGCGGGCGTCCGGCCTGGGCCGCCGCCCGGGAGGCCTCGTGGTGGTGCGCGGATCAGGGCAGCGTGGCCATCCATTCGCGCAAGGTGGTGACGAAGAGGGCGGGGTCCAGGGCGTGCATGAGGTGGCCCGCTTGCGGGAAGGAGCGGTAGTCGAAACGCTGTCCCGCGGCGCTGACCAGTTCGCCCACGCGGCGCGCCTGCAGATCCGAGATCGCACCCTGCAGGGCGCCGGTCGACTCGTCGATCCGGCGGAAGTGGTGGGTGAACAGGACCGGGACCTTCACGGCGCTCAGCATGCGTTCGTGATCGCAGGAGGCGCTGACGGTGCCGGTCGCGAACGCCCGGCCCCACTCCGGGTCGTACTCCTTCAGGCGCTGCGGTGGCGTGTCGCCGTCGATTCCCAGGATCCCCGACATGAAGGGCGGCAGCTCGTTGCGCGCGGCCGCGCACAAACCCGGCCAGTCCGCGATGCTCCACTGGTCGCCGAGATACTTGTTCAGCAGGGCGAGCATCGGTCCGAGTCCCTGGCGCAGCGACGGTCCGTACGCCGGGTCGATCTCGGAGGCGAACAGCGGCGGATCCTCGTAGCAGGCCGCGCGGATCATGCCGGGCGGCGCGTAGGCCGACAGCCAGGCCGATACCACTCCGCCGGAGGACGTGCCGCTCACGATCGTCGGGCGGGCGATCCGCCCGGCGATGAAGCGCACGAGGTCGTTGCCGAAGTTGTCGATCGTGTATCGGCCGGGTGTGCGGGTCGACCGGCCCTGGCCGCGCAGGTCCACGGCGAAGACCTGGAAGTCGTCGGCCAGCAGCGTCATGGCCTGCTCGAAGCCCCACCAGGACTCGGTCTGGGCCGGGACGAGCAGCAGTGCGGGCCGGTCCGGGTCGCCCGCGACGGCGTAGTTGATCGTCACCTCGCCGGTGTCGAAGCTCGCCTCGTCGAAGGCGTGGGACACGTACGTCTCGTCGGGTGTCTCAGGTCCGTACCGCATGAAGATCCTTCCGGTCAGAGGGAGCGCCTGTGCATCCAGTGCGCCGGCGAGCGCTTCGCATCGGTCGCGGCGGTCCTCGCTCGTACGGAAGCGGGTGTTCGCCGCGCCGGCCGCGTCGACGCCCGGCGAGACGCTTGAATCGCTCGACGGCGGGACGGCGGGTCCTCTCGCACGCGTCGAAGGCCGCGGCCGCCGAGCCCTCGCCGACGAGAGCGGCCGCGAGCGCGATGGCGTCCTGGCGCAGCACGTTCTTGGCGACCTTGCCGACGTTCGTCAGCGGGAAGGCCGGGACGATCTCGACCCGCTCGGGGAGCTTGTACTTCGCCAGCCCGCAACCCAGCAGGTACTCGCCGAGGCCACGCACCGTCAGCGGAGCCGCGCCGGGCGCAAGCACCAGGTAGGCGCAGGCCTTCTCCCCCAGCAACCGGTCGGGCATGGCCACGAGCGCGACGTTGACGACGCCGGGGTGCCGGGCGATGAGCTCCTCGACCTCCTCGGCGTGGATCTTCTCGACGCCGCGGTTGATGACGTCCTTGATGCGCCCTTCGATGGAGTAGAAGACGCCCTCGGGGGTGTGGTGGCGCCGCGCGAGGTCGCCGGTGCGGTAGAAGCCGTCGGGCGTGAAGGCCGTGGCGTTGTGCGCCGCCGCCCGGTAGTAGCCCCGGATCGTGTACGGGCCGCGGGTGACGAACTCGCCGATGTCGCCGTCCGGGACGTCGTCCGCGCTGTGGGGGTGCAGGATGCGCACCTCGTCGAGCGGTGAGATCGGGGCGCCCACCGTGTGGTGGCGCACGTCCTCGCCGGCGTCCGCGGGCGTCAGCAGGAACATCCCCTCGGCCATGCCGAACATCTGCCGCACCGCGATGCCCAGCTCGTCGCGCAGCCGCTCGGCGACCTCGACCGCCAGCCGCTGCCCGCCGACGACGACGTCCCGGAGACAGGAGAAGTCCGTGCCCTTGGCGCGCGGCGACTCCAGCAGGCGGATCGCCAGCGCCGGGGGCAGCAGCGGGAGGACGTCGGGGCGATGCTCCTCGATGAGGTCGAGGAGGGTGTCAGTGTTCGCCGAGCGCGCCAGGACCAGGCGGGAGCCGGCGAGCAAGGCCGGTTGCAGGGCCAGCGACACACCGGCGTTGTGCAGCAGCGGCAGCGGGTAGAGCAGCACGCTGCCGGGCCGGTAGTGCATCGTCTCGGCCCAGGCGCGGGAGTTGTAGGCGTACTCCTCGTGCCACCGGGGGGCGACCTTCGGCAGGCCGGTCGTCCCGCCGGAGAGCTGGAAGACGGCGATCTGCTCCGGGTCGAGTTCACGCCACGGCAGCCGATGGACATCGGTGCCGTCCCCCGCGTCGAGCACTTGCCGGTAGTCGACGGCGCCGTCGAGACTGCCACGGACCGCGACCACCTCGGCCGGTCTGCCCTCGGCCATCAGCTGCTCGGCGACCCGGACGAGCCGGCCGCCGTCGTGGTCCAGCTGTGTGATGAGCAGGGTGGCGCCGACGTGCTCGGCCAGCAGCCCGATTTCGCGTACCCCGTGCTGCGGCAGCGTGCACACCGGTCGCAACCCGGCCAGCAGGCACCCCAGATAGCTGACGACGGTCTCCGACACGTTGCCCATCTGGAACATCACCGGGTCGCCGATCCGGGCGCCGGTCACCGCGCCGATCCCGCCCGCGAAGCTCGCCGCGGCCGCGAGGAGTTCCTCGTACGTCCAGGTCCCGTCCTCGGTGACCAGGGCGACCCGACCGGCGTGCCGCTCGGCCGCCGCCACCAGTTCGGCCGCCAGAGGCTGTGCCCGCCAGAGGCCGGCCGCCCGATAGCGATCTCGGTCGGCCGCGGTGAAGGCCACGTGACCCTCTGGACTCATCGAGCCAACCCCTCTGATCAGGCGCCATACGGCGTCATCATCATGGGCTGGCTTTACGTCTACGTCAATAGTTCGACGATTACGTCAAGTTTCCACCGGCGGCGTCAGGTTGTCGACGCCTGCGCAACAAATCGCCTGACCGTGACTAGACTCCGTGCATGACTGCGCAGCACGAGGGCCAATCGCCGAAGCCTGCGCGCAGCACAACCCGGCGGACGCTGGTGACCACCGAGCTGCTGGACCAGGCGACGCAACTGTTCGCCGCCAAGGGATACGAGAGCACCAGCCTGCAGGACATCGCCGACGCCATGTGCATCTCGCGGCCGGCCCTCTACCACTACGTACGCAGCAAGGACGACCTGCTCGCCATGCTCGTCGAGCAGGTCAGCCAGAACCTCGCCGACGTGCTGGCCGACCTCGCCGCGCGGGCGGACCTCTCCCCCACCCAGAAACTCCGCGAGCTCACCGGGCTGCTCGTCCGCCAGCGCGTCCAGCACCCGGCCCAGTTCCGGATCCTCGACCAGTCCGAGAAACTGCTCCCGGAACCGGCCGACACCAAGCACGTCGAAGCCAAGCGGCGCGTCCTGCGCGAGATGACGGCCATCATCGACGCGGGCGTGGCCACCGGCGAGTTCATCCCCGTCCCGGCCAGAACCGCGGCCCTGAGCCTGCTCGGCATGTGCAACTGGGTCGCGTGGTGGATCAAGCCCGGCGCCGAGGTGGAACCGATCGTCGCGACGCTGACCGGGTTCGCCCAGCGCATGCTGGCCAGCACCGCCGACGGCCGGCCCGCCACCCCCGCTGACGCCCTCCGCGAGATCCGCACCAACCTGGATTGGCTCGAACAGCGCATGTGACCCGGCCGGCCTCGCCTGAACCGTTGCGGGACGACGCCTCTGGTCAGGACGCCGCGGCGGCCGGCTGCGGATCCGCCGGGGCCGCGCCCGCGGCAACCGGCCCGATCAGCTCTTGCAGCACTTGCAGGGCACCGCTGATGCGCAGCAGGGTCGCCTGCAACTCGGTCCGGCGCCGGTCCAGATCAGCGAGCATAGCCTCGCCCTCGCGATATTCCTGGACGAGTTGCTCGATCCGTTCCTGCATCTGTTCTCGCATATCAGCCAGCTTTCCTCTCGAGGATGGCCACTCGGCGTTCGAGTTCCTTGACCGCCTGCACGAGCACGGCGGCGAGCTTGCCGTAGTCGACGCTGATCATGCCCGCGGCGTTGGTGTGGACGATTTCGGGCAGGACCGTGGCCACCTCCTGAGCGAGGACGCCGATCTGCCGCTGTCCCGTGGCGGCTCCCGAGGCCGGACCACCGCTGGCCTCGTCGACCCAGGAGAAGCGGACACCACGCAACCCGGCGATGGCGCCGAGCGCGTTGTCGAGCTCGACGACATCGGTCTTCAGCTGAGCGTCGGAGAGCATGGCGAAGCCGTAGGAGAACACGACGTTGTCTATCTGCGTCATTTGGGAGACGTGCATGGCTCCCGCGACGTCGAGTTTCCACGCGGGATTCATGGTGCCGATGCCGACGTTGCCGGACGGTTACAGGATCAGGTGGTCGTCGGCGTCGTTGTTGATGCCCACGATGAAGCGGGCGCTCTCGCCTGTGCCGCCGACGGTCGGCGCGTCCTGATACTGGATGAAACCGTAGTCGCTGCCGCGGTTGCCACAACTGCGGAACACGATGCTGCTGGCTCCGCCGGAATTGTCGTGGTCGATGATCAGCGACCCTTGGTCCGGGCCATGTGTCGTGCCGGTCGGCTCCATGATGCGTACCCGGCCGCCCCAGACGTCGAGGAGGGTCCAGGGCGTGGTGGGGCTGCCGATGCCGACGTTCCCGTTGGCCGCGACGATGAGCCGGTTGGCCTTGTTCGTCACCAGGGTGAGCGGATGGTTCGTGGCAGTTCCGATGATCTGGCCGGCTGGGGCTCCGTAGGTGCCGGCGTTGTGCGCCATGATGCGTGCGTCGATCCCTGGGGCGCGGACCGACAGTTTGGCGGTGGCGGAGCCGTAAAGGTCGAGGGTGCGTGACCAGCCGTCGGCGTTCTCGGGGGTCGTTGTGCCGACGCCGACGTCGCCGCTGGCGTTGACGGACAATGCGGGGCCGGCGTCGCGCGACGAGTCTGCCGTGACGTTGAGGGTGCCGAGCAGGTCGAGCTTCGCCGCGGGATTCATGGTGCCGATGCCGACGTTGTTGCCGATGGGGTTGATCGCCAGCGGCGACGGACCGTTCGACTGGATCCACGTGTACGTCGCCTGGTAGCCCAGCCGCAGGTTCGGCTGGTTCGTCGGCCCGACGATCACGCTGCCCCCGCTGTCGGGCGAGGTGTTCGCGTCCACGACGTGCAACCGGACAGCCGGTGTGGTCGTGCCGATGCCGGTGTTCCCGTTGGCCGCGACGGTGAGCCGGGTGGCCGAATTCGTCGCCAGGCTGAGTGGGTGGTTCGTGGCGGTCCCGATGATCTGGCCGGCCGGGGCTCCGAAGTGGCCGGTGGGGTGGGCCATGATGCGGGTGTCGATCCCTGCGATGCGGACCGACAGTTTTGCGGCGACGGAGCTGTAGAGGTCGAGCGTGCGCCACCAGCCCTCGGCGTTCTCGGGGGTCGTTGTGCCGATGCCGACATTGCCGCTGGCGTTGACGAACAACGCGGGGCCGGCATCGGCCGACGAGCCTGCGGTGACGCTGAGGGTACCGAGCAGGTCGAGCTTCGCCCCGGGACTCATGGTGCCGATGCCGACGTTGCCGGACGGTTGCAGGATCAGGTGGTCGTCGGCGTCGTTGTTGATGCCCACGATGAGGCGGGCGCTCTCGCCTGTGCCGCCGACGGTCGGCGCGTCCTGATACTGGATGAAGCCGTAGTCGCTGCCGCGGCTGCCCTTGCTGCGGAACACGAGGCTGCTGGCTCCGCCGGCGTTGTCGTGGTCGATGATCACCGACCCTTGGTTCGGGCCGTGTGCCGTGCCGGTCGGCTCCTGCACGTGCAGCGGGGCGGCCGGCGCGGTCGTGCCGATGCCAACGTTGCTACCGGCGGGGTTGATCGCCAGCGGCGCCCCGTTGTGCGACTGGATCCACGCGTACGTCGCCTGGTAGCCCAGCCCCAGGTTCGGCTGGTTCGCCGGCCCCACGATCACGCTGCCCCCTGTGGCGGGCGGCGTGTTCGCGTCCACGATGTGCAGCCGCGCCTTCGGGTCGGCGGTGCCGACGCCGACGTAGCCGGGCACCCGCAGGCCCGCCACCTGCGCCGTGCCCGCGGCCACGAATGAGCCGTTCGTGATGGTCCACGAGCCGAGCCCAACGCCTGGGTCGTCCCACGTTGTCGGCGCGTCCGAGGGGGCGACGACGGCGGTGCCGTCCTGCAGCGCGGCGCCGGCAGTCGGGCTCTCGTCCCACCGGGTCGCGCTCTGCCCGCCGGTGGTGGCGATGTCGGACTCCACCTCACGGAATCTGATCGAGACCGGGAACGCCTCCGTCACGTTCTTCTTCGGGAAGGTCAGCACCAGCGGCTCGGTGAGCACGATGTGGCGGCCGAGTGCGTCGACGGCCGTGCCGGGCGAGATCGTCATCTCGTATGGCGCGGACGTCGTCACCTGCAGGCCGGTCAACACCCCGGGGACGCCGAGCTCCCGCAGCGTGCGGCGCTCACGGTCGAGGTGGTACTTCTGCTCGTCGATGAAGTCCTGGTCCTGGAGGAACTGGCCGTCGAAGAACCGGACCCGCTTGGTGGCGGCGTCCGGTTGCCTGTAGTCAGCCATGGCTCATCCTTCCATCTGCTCGGCCGTGCCGAGCCAGGTGTTCTGTCCGAGGATCAACAGGGCGGGTGCGTCGTGCTCGGCTTCGCGGAGCGGCACGGAGACCAGGCGCATGGTCGGGACCACGACCTTCAGCGCGTAGAACGTGTGTGCCGGCTTCTCCAGGTCGATGATCGCCCGGGCTACCTGCTGGGTCCGGCGCAACCGGTCGGGATCGCCGTCGTGCAGCGTCAGCTTGACCTGGAAGTAGTGCGGCGGGTCGACGAAGTCGTCGTAGATCGCGACATTGTCCGCGGTCGAGTCGGGACTCAGGGGCCGCATGTAGATCCGCAGCACCCGGCGCAGGCCCCCGAGCGTGCCGCGCTGGCGGTAGAGCGGCACGACCTCGCGCAGGAACCCGCGCACGGTGGCCTCATTGAAGTCCGCCCGCAGGCTCAGCGCGACCCAGCCGGCCAGCCAGGGCAGGAACTCGGTCGGGGTCGCGGCCGGGTCGAAGAGTTCCGACAGCCCGTCGATCCGGGGCTGCAGTCCGACCTCGTTGACGTCGGGTGCGCCGTCGAGCACGGCCTCGAACGCGAGCAGGAAGCGCCCGAGGAAGTCGCCCTGCCGGAAGGTCGCCGGGAGGTGATCCAGGTAGCTCACGACGCCGCCCAGGTGTACGGGTAGGTCCGGCCGGTGCTGCCGTAGCCGGTGAACGTGACGGTGGTGAGCCGTACGAGGTCGGCCGGGCCGGGGTCGGGTGCCGTGACGGTCAGGTTCTCCACGTAGTCGATCCCGGTGACACCCTCGAGGGTGGCGTAGAGCTCGGAGCCGAAGACCGCCCGCCCGAACGGCCATCCGGCTCCGTCCGCACCGCCGGTCAGCGGGTCGAGCAGCGCCGCGAGGGCGTTCTTCGCCGCGGGGAAGGTGGTGTCCGGGACGGCGTCGGACCGCAACGCCACATCCGCCTGGACCCGCACGGGCAGATATCCCGGCCCGACCACATGGTGCCTGGTGGTCAGCAAACGGCGAGGGAGCAGGAATTTGGACAGCGCGTCGAGGAGGGCGCCGGACGGCTGCGGCGGCCCACCGCCCCGCGGCCCGGCCGGCACCACGACCACGCTCAGGTGGGCGGGCGCCTCGGCGGTGGGCTCGGCCGCCGTGAGGTCGCGGTTGGGCAGGCAGAGCACCCGGGCCACCCGGCCGGCGCCACCGAGTGCGATCGCATCCGCGGTGCCCGGCCAGGTGGTCAGCAGCAGGTACCGCACGTCGTCCTCGGTGGCGGCTCGGTACCGCTCCCGCTGGCCGCGGGCCACCTGGGTCTTGGCGCTGTCCAGCGGCAGTGCCGCGCTCGCGCCGTGCGGGCCTTCGAGCAGGGCCAGGAACACCCGGACGTTCTTCTCCGGCACCTGACCGGCCTGGAACATCATCATCTCGGTGAGCCAGGCGAACAGCTCGGCCAGGGCGACGCCGGGATCGCTGGGGTTCAGGTCGGTCCAGCCCGGGTCCAGGGCCGGGATCAGGGTCCGGGCCTGCGCCATCAGGTCGGCGAAGGCGGGCGCCTCGTCACCGGGGACGGGGATCGGCATCGTCGCTCACCTTTCCAGGCTCATGGTCACGGTGTGCTCGCCGGAGTGCACCAGTGCCCGGTCCAGCCACTGCGCGATGTCGGCGGCGACCGGGTCGGCGGCGTGGGTGATGGAGCGGTCGAGCACCTGCGAGACCCGGTCGGCCAGGCCGGGGGCCTCCGGCGTGAGGGTCAGCGTGAGGTTCTTGACGTGATCGACGCCGGGCACCCGTTCGGCGACCGCGTAGATCTCCGACTGATGCGGTTTGCGGCCGAACGCCCAGCCCGCGCCGTCCGGGCCGCCGGTCAGCGGGTGCAGGAACGCCGACAGCGCGGCGACGACGGCGTCGCGGGTCTGGTCGGCCGCGCCGGCGTCCACGGGCACGACCGTGGCCGCGACCGTCGCACCGATCCACTCCGGGCCGGCGACCCACGGCTGGACCGTGGCCGCGCACCTCGCCCGCAGGTATGCCCGGACCTGGCTGAGCAGCCCGTACCCGGGTGCCGGCCGGGCGACCGCGGAGTCCGGCACCACGATGACACCCCACTGACCGGCGTCGGCGCTGCTGTGGCCGGGCAGCAACACCGGGTGGTCGGGGTCCATCCACAGGGCCAGTGGGTCGAACTGGGTCGGCACGACCGCCTTGACCCGGGCCACCTCGGTGGAGGCCTCCCGGGCGAGATCCTCGACGTCCTGGGCGGTGACCGCTCGCTCGCGGTGACGCAGTACGAGCGGGCCGCGGGCGATGACGTCGTGCAGCGACTCCTCGGCGGCACCACCCTCGGCCGGCATGTGGTTGGTCACCGAGTCGACCGATGGCAGCGCCACTTTCAGGGTGGTGACCGCGCCGGCGGGCTGGTTGCCGCCCGGACCACCGCCGGTGTGGTAGCTGATGCGGACGTTGGACGGCGCGACCGGGGGCAGGGCGCCGGCCGTGCCGTCACCGAAGGTTACGGCGCCGGTCAGCGGGTCCAGGGTGTAGTGCCGGTCGGTCGGCCCGGAGTCGTAGAAGTCGCTCACCTGCTGCCAGGTCGCCCAGGTGCCGTCGCTTGCCCGGATCTCCAGCCGCGCGCCCGGCAGTACGGGCGACTGCGTCGTCGTCAGCACCTGGCCGGGGCCGCCGTTGCCGGATCCCAGCACCTCGGCCGTCACCGATGTCGCCTGCGTCGCGGTCACCGTGTTGGCCAGGACGGCAGCCAGCCGCGGCGTGACCGGGAAGTAGCCACTTTGCCAGCGCAGCCGGACCCAGGCCGCGGTGACGCCGAAATGGGGCGCGAGGGTCAGGTCGGCCGGCGGCAGGAACCGGACCACGCCGCTGGCCGACAGCGTGGCCGTGCCGTCCTCGACCAGGAGCGGCGCCCAGCCGGCGGGCGACAGATAGTCCCAGCGGACGTGGGCTGCGGTCTGCGGGTCGAGCCCCGCCAGCTGGTCGGCGCTGACCTCGGCCGGGTCGGGGTCAGCCACGGCCAGGTAGAGGGTGACCGGCGATGGGCCGGGAGCTCGGTCGAAGCCCAGGTACAGCGCGGGCTCGTCGTCCTCGACGGGTTCGAAGGGCGCGAAGCCGCCGGTCCGGACGACGTGGCCGCGGTCGTCGGAGGTCACCAGGGCCACCGGCGCGGCGTCCGGCCGGGCGCCCGGCAACCAGCTCAGGGTTTGCACCACCGGCGGCGCCAGTGTGGCCGGCTGGAGTACGTAACCGCCGTCGCTCGCCTGCACGTACCGGGCCGGCGAGCCGTAGCCGGGACCGGCGAGCCGGGCCCGGACCTTCGCGATCGCCGCCACCCCGGCCGCGGGCGTGAGCGTTACCCGGCCCCCGGTACTGAAGAAGGCGCCGGCGTCGGCGGTCATCGGTGTCCAGGTCGTGCCGTCGAAGCCATCCCAGGCGATCGCGGGCCGGTCCTGGACCGCCGGGACCGGCGCGCCACTGCCGTTGATCGGGTTGACGAGCGACGCCTCCAGCGTCAACGGGGCGGCCAGGCCGGTCGGGCAGCTGATCTCGAGCGTGTCGCCGAACGCCGGCTGGGTGCCGAAGGGCCAGAACGGACGGGAACTGTCCAACGGCGCACCGTTGAGCGCGATCGTGGTGACGGGTACGGCCGGCGGCCCGGGATCGCCGGCAATGTGGACGGCGTCGAGCCGCGGCAGGTCCCATTCGGAGTCGACCACGACCGACCCGATCACCGGCGGGGTCGTGTAGTCGCCTCCGCCACCGTCGATCTCGATGCGCAGCCAGCGCCCAAGCCGAGTCCGATAGAGCGCGACCGGCCAGGTGGCCGGGGTGACGAAGTCGATCACACCGTCCCGGCTGAAGGCGAACGTGCCGTCGCGGAAACCGGTGCCCGCGGAGCTGCCGTCGTCCGCCGAGGTCGCGGTGCCCAGCGGGACCCAGTCGTTGCCGAGCTTGTACGCCCAGTTCAGCCTCGTCGGCGACGGGCCGGCGCGGCCCGGGGTGCTCAGCGAGACGTGCAGGTGGGCGAGGGCGCCACCGGGGGCCAGGGCCTGGTCCACGCTGAGGTAGAACCGCCGCACCTGGCCGGTGTCGCCGAACGGCGCGACTCCGGGCGCGAAGTCCTGCGGGCTGCGGGCGCCGACGGCTATCGACTCGGGAGGCTGGCCTGCGTCGCCGGCCGGCAGGCCGTGAGCCAGGCTCGCCCGGACCCAGCCGGCGCTCACGGCGGCCACGGTCAGGGAAGGTAGCGGCGCAACGGCGTCCAGGGCGACCACCACGTCGCCGCCGTGGACGGAGACGGCGGCCGGGACCGGGACCCAGCGGGTGCCGTCCCACGCCGACCAGACGAGCGACCCGTTGTGCCAGATCGGCGCATCCGAGGTGGTCAGCCGGATCGTCAGCGGGCCGGCCTCCTTGGTGGGCGCAACGCCGATGAGCAGGTCGTGGGGTACGGGCCGGTCGCCGGTGAACGCCGGGAACGGGCCGGCCGTCGCCGTCCGGTCGCTGAACCTGTCGCCGACGGGGTCGCCGACGAACACCGCGACGAGGTTCGCCGGCGAGACGGTCAGGTCGGCGTCGGTCGCGAATCCGACCTCGTCGCCGGTCGCGACCGGGGTGCCCGCCGGCACGAGCACGCCGGCCGTCGTACCGCTCGCGAGCGTGAAGGTCAGTGGCACCTGGGCGGGCCGCGGCGGGCGGGGCTGGGTGCCGATGAGGTTGAGGAATGACACGAAGTTGCGCATCGGCGCCTGGTTCAGGTGGTCCACGACCAGCTGGGCGAACCGGCTGAACACGCCGATCAACGCGGTGCCGGGGTCCGGCGCGGCGCCAGGCCCGGGCGGGGTCCAGCCGCTGTAGTGCGCGGCCAGCTCGGTGGTCCGGCGGGCGAGGTCATCGCCGGAGCGCGGGTCGACGAGGGGGGCGTCCACACTCACTCCAGGTAGAAGGGGTAGACCAGATTGACCCGGCTGTTGCTGGACCGGATCTGGTAGGTGATGGCCACCGACAGGCGGCGCGGGTCCTGCGGATCCTGCGTCGTCGTCACGTCGACGACATCGATGCGCGGCTCCCACTCGGCCAGGGCCTCGCGGACCGCCTGCGAGATCTGCCCGGTCGTCCCGGAGTCAACGAGCCCGAAGACGTACTCCGAAATGGTGCAGCCGTAGTCGGGCCGCATCACCCGCTCGCCGGGCGTGGTGGACAGGATCATCCGGATGGCGTCGTCGACCGCGCCGTCCGGTTCGGGCGAGCGCAGGATCGTGCCGTCGCCGGCCAGCCGGATCGGGAACGCCCACCCGCTGCCGAGGAAACCGCTCACCCGATCATCACCGTCCCGGCCGCGACCACCGTGCCGGCTGGCACGTCCTGCGGGTCGTTGCACGTGTCGGCGGGATCGCCGGACCGGGCGGCGGGTTTGCCGTTGATCTTCACCGTGGCGCTGCCCTGCTTGATCGTCGACAGGTTGGAGGGCGGCCGCTGGAAGGCGGTGCCCGGCGCGGTCGGCAGGTGTGGCGGAGTGTTGGTCGCCGTGCTGCCAACCACCGCCGCGGGCTTGCCCATGATCATGACGTTGGTGCTGACGCCGCCTTGGATGACGCCGTCGAACGGGTGCGGCAGGGCGACCGGCGGCACGGGGGCCGGCGGCAGGACGATGTGCACGTCCATCCCGACCACGCGGTCCCCGGCCTTCGCGGCTGGCTGTCCCATCGTCGTTGCCTTCCTCGGTCGGTCCGGGCTTCAGTTGATGTTGATGGTCGAGCCCTTGAGCACCAGTTCGTCCTTCGCGGTGACGTTCGCGGTCCCGCCCCGCACGCTCAGTTCGCTCTGCGCCTCGATCTTCACCGAGCTGCCCTTGAGGGTCAGCGTGCCGCCATCCGCGCTGATCGTGACGTCCTGGGCGGCGGTCACGGTCACGGCGTTGGCGGCGGTGTCGATCACGACGGAGTTCTTCCCGCTCTTGTCGACGACTTCGATCTTTTCGGCGCCGTCGGTGTCGGTCAGTCGCACGACGTGTCCGCTGCGCGACTTGATCATTCGGATGTCGTTGCTGCCGCTCTCGTTCGCGTCCGGCGGCTTGTCCACGCCGTTCCAGAGGGCACCCACGACGTACGGCCGCTGGGAGCTGCCGTGCTCGAAGGCCACCAGGACCTCGTCGTCGACCTCGGGAGGGAAGAAGACGCCGCGCTGCGGTCCGGCCATCGGGACGGCGATGCGGGCCCAGTCGGTCTCGGTGTCCTCGGCCAGCCAGGGCAGGCGCAGCTTCACCCGGCCCAGACCGTCCGGGTCGCGGGTGTTGGTGACAACGGCGACGCAGACGCCTGGGAAATACTGCGCCGTACGTTCCTGCGCGAACAGCTCGTCGTAATCCCCCATGTCACACTCCCGATCGCCGGACGTCGAAGCTCGTCCGGAAGCCCCGGTCCAGTTCGAGGTCGTGACGTACGCCCGTGATGTAGTAGGCGCCGCTGAAGGTCTTGCCGGCGCCGGTGATCTGGACCGTGGTGCCGGCGTGCAGGTCCGGCCGCCCGGCGAGCTCGGCCTCGCCCCGCACGTAGCCGTCGCCGAGATCCGCCCGTAGTCCGCGGGCCGCCAGGTCGGCGTCCGCCGCCGTCGCCACCGGCGCGTCGACGACCACCGCGTCCGTGCGCAGACCGAAGGCCCGGTCCGAGCTCGTACCGCCGCCGGTCGCCGGCAACCGGGCCGTGACCGGCTTCTTGGTCTTCGGGTCCCAACCCCGCACGACGGCATGACCCGACTGGCCCATCGAGCTCAGCCGCGGCGTGAAGCTGCTGAGATCGTCGGTGACGTCGAGGACCACCGACGGCGGCCGGTCGTCGGCGGGCGGGTGGAAGTGCAGCACCCGGTCGCGGACGAAGAACTCGTAGCCGATCAGGCCGGCCCGCTGCCGGAGGAACTCCAGATCGCTCTGGTTGCTCTGCAGCACGAGGTCGCGCACGGTCCCGCTGTCTGTGACCTGGGCGCGCAGGCCCGCTTCGACGGCGACATTCGAGGCGATCGCGCTGTCCTTGGTCGCCGTGAAGCCCCGGGTCTTGCGGCCGCGGGCGAGCCGGTGCCGGTGGTCGTACCCGCGCACGGTCAGGGTCGGCGGCGAGTCCTCGGCGAACGACGGCTCCAGGCCGGTGATCTCGCCGGTCATCACCGTGGTGAGCGCGTCGACGTAGCCGAGCTGGATCGTGACCTGGTTGCCGACGGCGAAGGCCGGGTCGTCGGGCCACGTCACGGTCAGGGTGGCCGGATCCCAGCAGTACAGGTCGATGGTGAACATGCTCAGCGCGTCGATGGACTCATCCACATGGATCGCCCGGATGTCCCCGGCCGCGGCCGGGGTCAACGGGGCGCCGTTCACGATGACGGCGAAGTCTGGGACGTTCGACTTCAGCGGCATCGCGGTCACCGGGCCAGTTTCGGGATCGTGAGCACGGTCCCGGGCAGCAGTGTGCGCGGGCTCGCGATGGCGTTGGCCACGGCGATGTCCCGCCAGCGGGCCGAATCCTGGTACTCCTGGGCGGCGATACTCGCGAGCGTGTCGCCGCGCCGGACGGTCCGGACCTTGACGACGTCGGCCGAGTGCACCTCGTTCGCCTTGGCCGTGGCGGAGGTCTGGTACTCGGTGAAGGTGCACTGCAGCGTGGCCCGCACCGGCGTGCCGTCGCTGAGGAACATCGAGAACCGCTGGTCCAGCTGGGTCAGTACGCCGGTGAAGATCTCCGACTGGATGCCCCAGCTCAGCCGGCATACCGGCGGGCTGTGCAGCTCGCGGTCGACCTCCGCGAGCACGGCGATCCGGCGGGTGGCCCGGGTGACGTCCTGGCCGCTCTCGTACGTGTCGAAGAACAGTTCGAGCGACAGCGTCTCCGGTTCCAGTCCGAGGAACTGCTGCGGTGCGGACCATGCCGGACTGCCGTCTCCCGCGACCTGAGTCTGGCTGACCTTGGCCCGGTGCCAGTTGACCGAGCGGGAACGGCTGAGCTGTCCCGGGTTGTAGGCCAGGGTCACGGTCTGCGTGGAGCGGGTCGCGCCGCCGGTGTAGCTGATCCGCAGCTTCTGCACGTCGTCGCCCGCGGATCCCGAAAGACCGGTGACTCCGGTCAGGTCCAGCAGTCCCATCAGCGCACCCTTCGACGTTCGGCCTCGATCGCCAGCTGCCGCACGACCCGCCGCTGGACCTCTACGGCCAGGCCATCGAGGTCGATGGCGTGGCGGCCGGCCGGGTGAGTGGGCGCCGTGGGCCGGTCGGCTGCCTCGGCCCGCCGGGACGGCAACGTGTCCTGCTCAGCCCGCGTCGGGGTGGCCGACGCGCGGGTGGAGGGCACGGACGAGGTCCGGGTGGGCAGGGCGCCGGCCCGGCGCTCATCGTCGGCGCCAGCCAGGGGCAGCGGGAGTCTGCTGGTGGCGGCCGGGAACGGTGCGGATGCGGTGGTGGCGAGTGTCGTGGCGATCGGTGTCATGGGCGCCGCGGCCCGGCTGATGGCGGGCAGCGGGGCCGCCGGGCCGGCCGGGGACGTCGCGACCGCCGGGGTCGTGGCGGCCGAGGATCCAGACGCGACATCCAGCGGGCGCGCCGGCCAGATCGGGTTCGCCGGCATCGCAGGCTGGCTTGTCGCCGCCACGGCGACCCATGGCGCATCGGCCCGTGACGCATCGATCGGTGGAGTCGGCCGTACCGCAGCCGTCGGGGGCGGCGACACGGACCGCACATCAGCGTCCGGACTCGACGCGATGCGCGACGGTGCCATCGGGACGCCGGGAAGCCCGATGGGCACCCTGGCGAGAGGGCCCGCGTCAACGAATGTCGCCATCCAGGCGGAGCCCGTGAGATGCGCCGATCGGGCCGGACCCGAGCCAGGGGAGAACAGGTCCGCACCGCTGCCGAGGTCATGCGGCGCGTCACTCGCCGCGGCGATGCGGCCGGGGCTTGCCGTGATGGCCTTGAGCTGGACCACGGGTCCGCCGTCGGGTGCTGCCACCGGAGTCACCCGAGTTGCCGCAACCACGGGGGTGGCGGTGGACGGCTGCGGCGGATGTTCCGGGGACGCGGCGACCGGCTCGGCGTACACGAACGGCACCGCGTCCAGACGGGTCTCGTCCATGCCGACGTACCGCCGGATCATCCCGGCCAGCGGCGCCGGCGCCATACGAACGTGGCGGGTGAGGATGCGCTCGGCCAACTCCGCATGGTCGACCAGGCCGGGGCGGTGGGCGCGCTGCCAGAGCCGGGCCCCCAAGACGCTCATCGCACGCCCTGACTGATCGTGTTGCCGGTCGCCGCGGCCTGACCGAGCACCGGCCTGGTCAGGCCCTCGTGGGCGATCTCGATGGCCTCGACGCCCATCTGGTCGCCGGTGGCGCTGAACTCGGGACCGGTCCAGCTGACCGGCAGCCCGTTGCGGAAGTTCCACCACATCACCGGGATCTGCTGCCGGTCGAGCAACAGGATCGTGCCGTTACGCCGCTGGATCCGACCGGCGACGGCGTCGGCGTGCCAGTTCCAGAGCGCGCCGCTGGTGGTCAGGCCGTGCCGCAGCGTGAGATTGCCGGGCGTAGCGCCGGTCGGCAGGGTGTGCACGTATCCGTTGACGCCGCCCTCGCGGTACTGCTCGGTTTCCAGCCGGCTCTCCAGCCCGGTGACCTGGGTGAAGCCGCCGACCAGCAGGCCGTCGATCTCGACCGCGAAGTTGAAGGTGGGAAGGGGTTCCAGGGCCGGGACCGCCGGTACCCATGCCCCGGCCACCGAGGCCGCCCAGGACAGGCCCAACGGCACACCCGACGACGTCATCTGCTGGCTCCCGTCTGCTCGTTCAGTCTCTGGTTGATCCGGGCGATCTCACCGACCCAGCGGCGCCGTTCGGCGTGTTCCAGCCGCATGATCTGCTCGTATGGCCAGTGGAAGTGAAAGGCCACGTACGCTACCTCCGCGTGCAGCTGGTCCGCGGGGTAGCGCGTCATCCCCCCTGGCCGGCGGTCTCCACTTCGAAAGCCTGAGTACAATGTGGACACTGGACCTGGAAGCGGGCGTGGCCGGTGAGGTTGATCCGCTGGTAGAAGTCCTGCAGGTAGGCCAGGTCGGCGGCGTACAGGTTCTCGACCGTCCGGGTGTTGATGTGCTCCAGACCGCCCAGCCGGGTGATCACCCGGGCCAGCAGGATGACCACGAGGTAGCCCGGGTTGGCCCGCACCCGCGGGTCCTTGATGGGCTCGATCTCGTCCAGCGCCGTGGCCAGACGCATGATCCCGTCCCGGTGCACTGTGCCGTCCGGTGCGACCAGGCCTCGCGGCAGGGTGAACTCGAACTGGGTGGCCTGGATCTGCGCTACGGAGCCGGCGGTCAGCTCCACTGATCGACCTCGATCCGCTCGTAGGCGAGGGTGATCTGCTCGACGGCGATCTCGTCGCTGCTGGCCGACAGGCTCGGACCGGTCCAGGACGTCGGCCAGGCCTCGAACAGGTTCCAGGTGATCTTTGCGTTGCCGGCGTCGTCGAGCATGCTGATCGAGATCGTGTGCCGCTCGACGGCGCCGCCGGCGGCCTTCTGCCGCCACTCCCAGAGCTTGGAGTCGCTGGTGAAGCCGCGGCTCAAGGTGATGTCGGAGTACGTGTTCAGGCCGGGCCGCTTGCGCGAGCTGAGCTGCTTGTCGGTGCCCTCGCGGTACTCGATCGCGTTCTGGGTGCTGGCCAGTCCGGAGCACTCGCGGAAGCCGGCCCGGGTGATGCCGTCCAGTTCCACCGCGAAGTTGTAGCCGCCGTAGGGGTCCACTCTGGTCATGTCGCTTCTCCTTGGTCTGTCGCTGCCGATCGGGGTGCTCAGGCGGCCTGCACGTCGGTGCCGTCCGCGGTCCGCACGACGTTGAGGACCAGGACCTCGGCCTGCGCGGCGAGGCAGACACCGACCTGGGTGACGACCTGGCCGGTCGCGCGCACGTCCGGCGGGTTCGTCTCGCTGTCGCACTTGACGAAGAAGGCGCTGTCCGCGGTGCTGCCGCGCAGGGCGCCGCGCTGGTACAGGCCATCCAGGTAGACGGTGAGCTCGCGCATGATCCGCACCCACAGCCGTACGTCGTTGGGCTCGTCCACCAGGTCGGTCATGAACGTCTCCAGCCGGCGGACGATCTCGGCGACCACCCGCCGGGCGGTCACGTCCCGCCAGGCCGGGTCGTCGCTGACCGTCCGGGCGCCCCAGACCTGAAACCCACGCCCGGGCAGGGCCAGGACGGTGTTGACCCCGGCCGTCGTCAGCTGGGCGAGATCGTCCGTGTTCCAGGCGACGTGTACGTCCAGGACGGTGTTCAACGGGATCCCGGCCGGCGCCCGCTGCGTGCCCGAGGCGTCGTCGGCGGCGGCATACACCCCGCTGACGTGGCCGCAGGGCGGCACGAGCACGTTGCCGGCGGCCACCAGCCAGGGCGCGTAGAGCGCTCCGTACGTGGCCGACGGGCCGGACAGCGCGGCCCGCTGGGCGAGCACGGTCGACGCGGACCCGGTCGGGACGGCGTCGAGCACCGCGAACCGGTCGCCCCGGGCGGCGCAGTGGTCGAGCACCTGGCGCTGCCGGCCGGTCACCGCGGTCAGGTCGCCGGTGCCCGGCCACGCCGGCGCGGTGACCAGATCGGGGACGCAGACCAGGTCGGCGTCGGCATCCTCCAGCGCGGCCAGCCCGGCGGCGAGCGCGTCGGCCTCTGGCATGTCCTCGCGCAGCCGGACCACGTGACACCGCTGCCCGCCGTTGGCGAAGAAGCCTGCCACGGCCGCCGCAAGGTATCCGCCGGAACTCGTGTACGTGCCCGCGAAGGCGCCCGGCCGCGCGAGCGGTGTGACGGTCCACGGGCCCGAGTCCGCCCTACCCAGAAACGCCGGTACGCCGGTGCGCACCGTCGGGGCGGGTGCCGGGGCGGTGGCTTGGATGTACAGCCCCGGCATCGGATAGGTCGCCATCACAGTCGTCAGCCCGTGATCAGCTCGACGCCGGCCCGGACCATTGGCTGATCCGGAACACCACGAACTCGGCCGGACTGACCAGGGCGACCCCGACCTCCGTGACGAGTTGTCCAAGGTTGCGGATCTCGGGCGGATTTGTGGTCTCGTCGCAGCGCACGTAGAAGGCCTGGGCGGCGGTGTCGCCGAGCAGCGCGCCGGACTCCCAGACGGTGGTCAGGAACGCGCCGACGTTGCGCCGGATCTTCGACCACAGGTCGGGGCCGTTCGGCTCGAACACTGCCCACTGGGTGCCCCGGTCGATGGAATCGCGCAGGTAGAGGAACAGCCGCCGGGAACTGATGTAGGTCCACTCGGGGTCCTCGGCACCGCCCATCGTGCGGGCACCCCAGATTGTGGTGTTGGTGCCGAACTGGCGGATCACGTTGACGCCGTCGGGGTTCAGCCCGGCCTGGTCGGCCTTGCTCAACAGGGTCTGGACGCCCAGCGCGCCCCTGATGACCTCGTTGGCGGGGGCCTTGAAGACACCGCGCTGGGTGTCCACCCGGGCGTAGACACCCGCGATGTGACCGCTCGGCGGCTGGTAGACGACCGCACCATCGCTGCCCTTCAGGCCAAGGTCGATCCATGGGTAGTAGACCGCGCCGTACGAGCTGTCGCGGCACTGCTGGATGCCGGCCTTGGTGAGGGTGGTCGTCGGCTGCCCGTCGAGGATCGCGAACCGGTCCTGCGTGTACTGGTTCTCGCAGTGGTCCAGCACGGCGTTCTGCACAGCCGCGCTGACCGCCCCCGGCACCGCGACGATGGCGATCTCGTAGATCGCCGCGAATCCGGTCAGCGCGGCCTTGACGTTCTCGACCGTCGCGATGTCGGCCACCGACGTCACCCAGCAGCGGCTGCCGCCATTGTTGAAGAACCCGTAGACGGCGTTACCGAGCACCGAGTTGCCGGCGCCCAGCTTCCCGAAGTTGCGTTGGAAGACGTCCCAGCTGGTCACCAGCACGGCCTTGCCGTCGGCGGCCCTGGTGTAGAAATCGGCCGGCTCCTTCGTCGTGCCGTCGGCCTTGACGCCGGAGCGGCCGGGGATCAGGGGCATCGTCACGTCTTGCGCGACCGTGCCGATGAAACCGGCCGTGCTGGTGCCGACTCCGGCGATGGGCTGGATCGCCGAGGGCACCTCCTCGACGTACACGCCGGGGGTGAGGTACTGGGGCATCGCAGGTCCTCCTCGATGGATCAGCCGGCCGGAGTGGGGTTCGGGCGAAGGTTCAGGGTGTGCGTGGTCACCTGCGGACCGGCCGGGGCCGGGGCGGCAACGTCGAAACTGAGGGTGATGGCGTAGTGCAGCGAGGCCTTGGGCCGCCCGCCCATCGCCTGCCAGAACTCGCCCAGGCTGGTGAGCTGGTTGTCGGCCGTGATCCGGGTCGGCATCGGCGGTTCCTGCCCGATCAGCTCGCCCCGCAGGTACTGCGCCGGGATGCTCCGGTGCCGTAGCAGTACCTTCAGCAGCGCACCGAGCATCCGGTGCTCGTCCTCGGCCGGGTTCGGCGCGGTGGCGGTGGGCCAGGCGGTGATCAGGTACGAGCAGTTCACCCGGGCCGGCGGCCGGCGGCGCTGCCCGTCCTCGATCTCCCAGACACCGCTGCGCAGATCGAGATCCTCGCGGATGTCGTACAGGAAGAACGAGATGGCGGGCAGCGCCACGGACGCCGGCGGGAAGTCGTTGTCCGGCCCGACGAAACTGACCGCCACGTCGGGAATGCCGAGTTCGGCCTCGACGAGCGCGGCCAGCGAGGCGTCCAGGTCCTGGAACATGCGCCATGTCTACCGGGGCGGTGACTCGCCGGCGTCTCACGACGCGTCTTCGACGCCGTCTTCCGGGCCGAAGCGTCAACCGGACGCGGGGGTGACCTTCACCCGGAGCAGTTCGTTGACACCCGAACCCTCAACCTCCCTGGGCAGCGTGCTGGATGCGAGCACCTGGGGAGTCGATGCCCGCACCACGGTTCCCGGCAGGATCACCTCTTCGTCCTCGCGCCGTACGGCGGAGAGGGGGCTGATGTCGTGGGCCGGAACATTGCGGAACTCGATCATCACCGCAGTGGTGTTCTCCGGCGCGTCGCTCGGGTTCCTGCGCGCGAATGCCCAGGCCGTCGCTTTCTTGCGACTGGCGCTGAGTATGCCCCCCACCAGATGTGGCTTGCCGCTGCCGACCATACTCCTGATGGCGGAACGCATCTTGTCCCCCTCGCCCCGCATTCCCCGGTACAGCAAATCGGTCCCGGTCACCGGCAGCTTCCGCATGGCGGCGTTCGCGATCCCGCCGTGCAGGCGCCCATCGCGGACCAGCTCGGCCGCCGTCGCCCTGGTCGCGGAGTCGGCGTTTTGCGGCTGCCAGGACGGGTCGTTGGCCATAGCGGGATTGATGTACTTGTAGTCTTGGGCCGTGTAGACGTACACGGCGTACGCCTCCGCCTTGGTCAAGTCGGGCGCGTCGGCCGGATCGGACGGCCGGTAACGAATATCCGGGTCCCTCATGCGCCTCCTCATCACCTGGGAAAGCGCGGGCAAGATTCGCTCGCCACTGTCCAGCGAGGCGATCGCCAGGTCGCGTTTCTCCGGGGTCAGTCGTCGATCGCGCAATGGGAATCCATGCCTCGCCGCGTCCCGCTCCACGAGGAGCCGTTCACGCCATTTCCTCTTCTTGATCTCCTGGCCGTAAGCGTCGACGGTGATCTGGTACGACAACTCGTGCGCGGCCTCTTCCTTGATCGCCTGTACCAGCTTCGCGCGATCGCGATGGTCGCCGTCGGTGCCCCGGCCGTCCGATGCGTGCGCCCCCAGCCACGTCGAGGCGGCGGCGATCAGCGCGTCCAACTCCTGCATCATCACCTTGGGGTCGAGGTGCACCTGGGAAGTCGCGACGCTCTGCAACGCCGTATGCAAATTCGTGCTGTCGTCTCCCCAGCTCCTGATCGTGACCACCAGGTCCGAGTCGGCGCCGTCGCCGAGCGAACGCATCAGACGCTCGTCCCGCAGCCGCCTGGTCAGGCCCTTCAACTCCCAACCTTCTCGGTCCCGCAGCCGGCTGATCGTGCCTGACCCCGGGAAGTGCTGGACCGCCGGAGCGCCGGCATCGCCGGATTGCTGGGCGACGTGCGTCATCTCGTGCGCGATCAGCGCGCGGCCCGTGCTGGTGTGCGGGGCGTACTGTCCGGCGCGGAAGAAGATGTCCCGGCCGCGGGTGAGCGCGAGCGAGCCCGCACCGCGGTTGAGGTTGTCGGCGTGGAAGTCGGTGTGCAGGTGGACGCCGGACAGGTCGGCACCGGTAGCCTGTTCCATCCGGATGCGCAGGTCGTCCAGGCCGGTGGTGGTGCCGGCGAGGCGCTGCGCGATCCGATCGGCTTCGCGTTCCCAGCGGTCGCCGGGGTTACCGGTGGCAGCTTTTGCCTGGACCGCTTTTGCCTGCACCGCGGCGCCGAGCAGGGCCTGCACGGCCTGGTTGCCGTGCGACTGCTGCAGGCGACCGAACCCCGAGCCCGGGCGCCGTCCTCGGTTGGGTCCGGGCCCCTCCGCAACCGCGGGGGTTGCCGGCGCGGTGACGATCGGGGGCTGGAACGGCTTGTGCTGGCGAGCGATCACGCCGATCAGATATACGTGCCCGCCGTCTTTCAGGCGTCTGCCCGAGCGTCTCGCTCAGGTGGACGGGATCTTCCCGAGCTGCTGGTACTCGCGGCGGGTGGCCCGCTCGAGGTGGTCCATCGTGATGGTCCCGCCGTCGGCGGCGGCGAGGAAGGCCGCGCTGACGGCGATGTTGCGCAAATGCCCGCCGGGCAGGTCGATCCGGGTGGCCAGCTGGTCGAGGTCGAGGTCGGGGGCCACGGGGGCGGCGGCCGGCCAGATCCGCCGCCAGATGCGCAGCCGTTCCTCGACCCGTGGCACGGGGAACTCGATCACGGCGTGCAGGCGGCGCACGAAGGCCTCGTCCATGTTCTTGCGCAGGTTCGTGGCCAGGACGACGACGCCCTCGTGCTCCTCCAGTTTCTGCAGCAGGTAGCTCGTCTGCAGGTTGGCGTGGCGGTCGTGGGCGTCCTTGACGGCGGTGCGCTTGCCGAACATGGCGTCGGCCTCGTCGAAGAAGAGCACGCAGTCGCCGTCATGCGCGGCGGCGAAGACGGCGGCCAGGTTCTTCTCCGTCTCCCCGATGTACTTGCTGACCATCGCGGCGAGGTCGACGGCGAACAGGTCACGGCCGAGCTCACGCGCGATGACCTGGGCGGCCATCGTCTTGCCGGTGCCGGAGGGCCCGGCGAACAGGACGTTCAGCCCGGGGCCGGAGGCCACCGACGCGCCGAAACCCCAATCGTCGAGTACCTTGCCCCGGAAGCGGGCGACATCGGCGAGCTCGCGCAGGCGCAGCGCCTTGTCCGCCGGCAGCACCAGGTCGGACCAGCCGTGCCGGGGCGGCACCAGCCGTGCCAGGGCACGCAGTCGCCGGCGCGAACTCTCCCGGGCGCGGAGCCGGTCGACCGGTAGCTCGACCCGGCTGCCGCGCGGCAGTACCGTTGCCAGGAGCTCGTCGGGCCCGGCCACGATGGCCGGGCCGGGCAGGCAGACCGCCCAGGTGGCCAGCTGGTCGAGCCGCGCGGGTGACCCGGTCAGTTCCTCGAGGCCGCTGAGCATCGTCGGCGATCCGGTCAGGCGCAGCTCCCGGCCCGTTTCGGCCAGCAGTAGCCGGAAATCGAGATCGGACAGCCCGGCGAGCCGGTCGGCGCGCAGGTGCAGCAGCGCCTGTCCGCGCCGCCCGGCAAAGGCGGCGGCCACCGCGGTCGCGTGCGCCGCGTCGGACAGCGGACACAGCAGCACCGTGCCGCCGGCCGCGGCCTCGACGAGCCGGGAGACGCCATGCAAGTCCGGCTCGGCCCCCGGCCGGACCACCTGCACGAGACCCTGCCATTGCTCGGGGACCTCGGGCTCGGTGCCCTGGCCGAGCAGGAACCGGGCGACCCGCGGTTCGAGCCGGACCAGTTGGTCGAGCAGCGAGACCGCCGGACCTCCCGGCGGATCGCTCAGGCGGACCAGCCGATGGGTGACCAGCGGCGCCGACGGCCCGAAACGCGCGCGGGCCGCAAGCTTGGTCTCCAGGTCCACACAGGTCAGGTCGAGGATCAGGTCGATCGACGGCAAGCGGCGGGTGGCGTCGTCCTGCAGATAGCCGTAGAGCCGCTCGTAGCGCCGGTCGACCTCCGGAGCCAGGCAGATCAGCAGCGCGTCCAGGTCGGCGTCGTCCAGGCCGAACGCCTGAGCCAGGAGGCGCAGCCGCGGCCACCCGGCCTCCGGATTCGGCTCCGGGCGGGGATCCGGGAGTGGATCCGGGCCCGGTGGGGTGTGCAGGAGCGTGTCCGCTTCCGCGTCCGAGACGTAGTAGGCGGACATGTCGTCGCCGTGGACGCGCTCGCGGAACCGGCCGACCGCCGCCTCGAGGGCGGCGTCGAGCCTGGCGAGGTCGGCGAGCAGAAGGCCGACCGGAGGCGGCGACATCAGCCGACGCCGCGATGATGGCGGCCGACCAGGGCGATCAGCTCCTGGAGGCTCGCCTGGATCTCATCGAGCCGGGCGTGCAGGGCCAGATCGGGCGCAGGCTCCCGACGGGCCGGCGACGTGGTGAGCGTGGTCGTCGACGGCACCTCGTCGCGCAGGATCTGCTCGTACAGCTCTCGGGTTTGCGCCGACGGCCCGACGCCGAGTTCCCGGCCGAGGACGTCGGCACAGGACTGGTACTGGCGCACCGCCTCGCCCCGGTTGCCGTTCGCGTAGTGCAGGCTCATCAGCTGGCGATGCACGGATTCACGGGCCGGGTCGTGCCGCAGGGCCAGTTCGCCATAACCGACGGCTTTGACGCCGAGCTGTCGAACCCGGCACCAGGTCATCAATTTTTCGAGCATCACCAAATAGGCCTGCTCGAACCGCGCCCGCTCCGGGAGGCACCATTCCTGGGGCCAGCCGGCGAGCAATTCGCCGCGGTAAAGGCCGATCGCCTTCTCCATCGCCCTCCCCTCGGCGTCGCTCAGATTTTCCCCGACGTCCGCGAGCAGTCCGGAGTACGCCTGGTCGAATTCATTGACGTCGGTCCAGACAGCAGCGCGAGAATTGATCTGTAACCACCCCGGACTCGAACTGTCAACCAACTCCTCGCCGATTCCTTCGGAAGGCCGGTTCAACGCGGCGTTGAGCTTCCAGAGGGCTTGCCGCAGATATCGTTTGGACGACGCACCGCTCTCGTCGGGCCAGAGAAACTCGGACAGCAGCTCCCGGCTGGACCCACGCTCATGGTGGATGAGCAGGAAGCAAAACAGCTCGAGAGACTTCGCTGGAATTCGTGTGGTCTCGCGGCCCGATCGATGCACCGACGGTATTCCGAAAAGTCTTACGCTGAGTCCGTTCACCCCGTTGTCCTCACGATGCCAGAAACGATCACAGTGCCTTCCTGAGGAGCCGGACAGACCTGAGGGTCATGACCCAAACGCAAGCGTACGAGAAGTACCTGGCATCGGCAAACATCATTGCAAAGGTTGTCAGGTGATTTTTGTCCACACCGGAGGCTTTCGTGTTGGTAGCGCGTATCACCCAACATGTCGCCGGCGCAAGAGGCCATGGCGCTCAAGTTGTATCCGAGTCAATGATTGACACATTTACCCTAATTTCCGATTTGAGCGCACCAACCCGGCTGTTTCGTGCGCCAGGCAGACTCGGAGGCAGCCTGGCGCCGCGGGTCGCGCTCGATCAGCGTCCCCGATGCCGGGGTGGCGCGGTGGGTCGTGGCCGAGCGGCAGCCACCACGGCCCGGGCGATCGGCGACCTCGGCCAGCATCACCGCGGTGCCGCAATGCAGTGCCACCGGTGGGAGCGGGATCGGCCGGACCCGCAACCTCAGGTCTCGCCAGCGGCCGCGGTCCGGTCCAAGGCCGGGCGCCGGGCCACCGGCGGTTGCCGGCGACGGGACCGCAACAGCAGCGTCGCCGCGGCTGCCGAGCCGCAGGAGGCCAGCAGGATCGCCAGCCTGGCATGCTCCCCGGCCGGGGTGCCCGCGCCGAAGGCGAGCTCGGCGATGAGCAGCGACACGGTGAACCCGATCCCGGACAGCATTCCCACCACCGCCAGGTCCTGCCGGCCGAGCCCGCCAGGCAGGGCCGCGCCCGTCACGCGCCGGGCCAGCCACGTCGCCGCCAGCACGCCGACCGGCTTGCCGAGCATCAGGCCGGCCAGGACGCCGAGGGTCACCGGGTCCCGCAGCGCCGCGCCGAGCGACGTGGCGCCCGCGAGGGGCACACCCGCGGCGAAGAACGCGAAGACCGGCACCGCGAACCCGGCCGACACCGGCCGCAACCGATGCTCCAGCCGCGCAGCAACATCGACCCGACCAGCCGGCCGCACCGGCACCGTGAACGCCAGCAGCACCCCGGCCACGGTCGCGTGCACCCCGGACGCATGGACCAGCAGCCACACCAGAACGGCAAGCGGCCCGAGCAGCCACCGCCCGGGGCCGTCGCGGCGCATCAGCCACGCGAACACGGCCAGCGGCACGGCCGCCGCCAGCAGCGGCAGAACCGCCAGCCCGGCCGTGTAGGCGACCGCGATGATGCCGATCGCGAGCAGGTCGTCGACCACGGCCAGGGTCAGCAGGAACGTCCGCAACGCCGCCGGCACCCGCGACCCGCCCAGCGCCAGCACCGCCAGCGCGAAGGCGATATCGGTGGCCGTGGGCACCGCCCAGCCGCCCAGGTCACCGGCGGAGGCGTTGACCGCCACATACAGCAGCGCCGGCACGGCCATTCCCCCGACGGCCGCCACGACCGGCAGCACCGCCCGCCGCGGATCGCGTAGGTCGCCGGCGACGAACTCGCGCTTGAGCTCCAGCCCGGCGACGAAGAAAAACACCGCCAGCAGCCCATCCGCCGCCCACGCCGCGAGCGTCAGGTCGAGATGCCAGGCCGCCGGCCCAACCCGCCAGTCGCTGAGGCGGGCATACCCGCCCGCCCACGGCGAGTTCGCCCACCCGAATGCCACCAACGCCGCGACGAGCAGCAGCAGCCCGCCAACCGTTTCGGTACGCAGCATCTCGGCGATGCGCCGAGACAACACCCAGCGCCCGGTCAGACCGGTCATGAAATCCTCCGGAGTCGATCGGCATCAACACGCCGACCAGACTTCCCGGCACACCAGTTCACGAGCCTACGCGATGAACCCACCCGGCGAACAGCAGCACCCCGGCTATCGCAGCGCTCGGCGAGGTCACGGACAGCCTCGGGGACGCCCCGCTCACCCCGGGCCAAGTCAGTCGCCGGCGTGCCTCGAGGCGGGGCGGGGCAGGCCGAGGTGGTCGCGCAGCGTGGTGCCGGTGTATTCGCTGCGGAACAGGCCCCGGCGGCGCAGCTCGGGCACGACCAGCTCGGTGAAGTCGATCAGGGTCTGCGGCAGCCACGGGAAGGAGACGTTGAACCCGTCGGCCGCTCCCCCGGTGAAGTACTCCTCAATGTGGTCAGCGACGTCGGCCGGCGTGCCGATGATTGCCCCGTCGCCGTCGGCGACAATGCGCACCAGGTCGCCGATGGTCAGGCCGCCGCGCTCCGCCTGCGCGTAGATCTCGGCCTGCGCCCCGGCGCTGCGGTTGTTGCCGGGCGGCAGCGGCGGCAGCGGGGCGTCCGGCGGCAGCCCGCTCAGGTCGACGCCGGCCCAGTACTGCACGTCGGCCAGCGCGACCCGCGGGTCGAGCAGCTCGCGGACGGCGGCGAAGCGGTCCTCGGCCTCGGCCCGGGTCGGCGCCACCACGGTCGCGAGCTCGGGCAGCACGAGGAGGTGCTCGGGGTCGCGGCCGAACCCCGCCGCCTGGTCCTTGACGCTCGCGTAGTATGCCTGCGCGTCGGGCAGCGGCAGCGCGCGGGTGAACACGACGTCGGCGATCCGCGCGGCCAGCGCCCGGCCGGGGCCGGACGAGCCCGCCTGGGCGATCACCGGGCGTCCCTGCGGCGGCCGGCGGATGTTCAGCGGGCCGGCCACGTCGAAGAACTCGCCGTGGTGGTCCAGCCAGTGCAGCCCGGCCGGGTCGAAGAACGCTCCCGTGGCCTGGTCGGCGCGCACCGCGCCGTCGTCGAAGGAGTCCCACAGCCCGGCGACGACGTCGAAGAACTCCTCGGCGCGGCGGTACCGCACGTCGTGGGGCAGGTGCGCCGGCAGGCCGAAGTTGCGCGCCTCGGCGTCGTTGAGCGACGTGACGACGTTCCAGCCGGCCCGGCCCCTGGACAGGTGGTCCAGCGAGGCGAAGATCCGGGCGATGGTGTACGGCTGGTGGTAGGACGTCGAGGCGGTGGCCACCAGGCCGATGTGCCGGGTAAGCGTGGTCAGCGCGGCCAGGACGGTGGTCGGCTCGAGGGTGTCGTTGGACCAGGCGACCCGCTCGCCGACCTCGGGCGGGTCGTCGGGCACGCCCAGCAGGTCGGGCAGGAACACGGAGTCGAAGGTGGCCGCCTCGAGGCGGCGGACCTGCTCGGCGAGGAAGGGAAAGCTGACGCCGGCGTCGGGCGGGCTGCCGGGCACGCGCCAGCCGGCGTGGTACTCCCCCGCGCCCTTGAGAAAGCCGTTGAGGTGCAGCTGCCGGGGGCTCATCGGGCTCCTCGCTCCGGACGGGGCAGGCCGAGCCGCTCGCGCAGGGTGGTGCCCCCGGCCGGGCGGAACAGGCCGCGCTCGGCGAGGATCGGCAGCACCTCGGCGGTGAAGCGGTCGGCCTGCTCGGGCAGGTAGGGGAATGAGACGTTGAAGCCGTCGACCGCCCCGGTGCGCCAGATCGCCTCGATCCGCTCGGCGACGGTCGCCGCCGAGCCGGCGGTGTCGGCGCGGGCGGAGTAGCGCAGGGCGAGCTGGCGCAGGGTCAGCCGCTCGCCCCGGGCCAGCGCCAGCAGCCCGGCACGGCGGCTCTGCGAGCGGTTGGTCTGCGCGCCGAAGTCCGGCAGCGGCTCGTCGAGGTCCAGGTCGCTGAAGTCCTCGTCGCCGAAGTTGTCCTGGACCAGGCGGCGCAGCACGTCGTCGTGGATGAGCGAGCCGAGCTCGGCGAGTATGCCGGCGGCCTCCGCGTCGGTGTCGGCGACGATCGGGGTGAGGATCGGCCAGACCCGCACGTCGCCCGGGTCGCGGCCGGCGGCGGTCACCGCGGCGTCGAGCTGCCGGCGGTACTGGACCGCCTCGCCGGTGCTCAGCGGGGCGGTGAAGACGACCTCGGCGACCCGCGCGGCGAACGCGCGGCCGGTCGGCGACGCGCCGGCCTGGAACAGCACCGGGTGCCCCTGCGGTGGGCGGGCCAGGTTGAGCGGCCCGGCGACGTGGAAGTGCTCGCCGTGGTGGTCGACGCGGCGGCGGCCGTCGCGGCGGAAGTACAGACCGGCACCCTGGTCGCGGATGAGTGCGTCGTCGGCGTACGAGTCCCAGAGGCCCTTGACCACGTCGACGAACTCGGCGGCGCGAGCGTAGCGCTCTTCGTGTCCGAAGTGCTCGGCGCGGCCGAAGTTCGCCGCCTCCAGCGGGACCACGCTCGTCACGACGTTCCAGCCGGCCCGCCCGCCGGAGATGTGGTCGAGGGAGGCGAACTTGCGGGCCAGGTGGTACGGCTCGTTGTAGCTCGTCGTGGCGGTGGCGACGAGGCCGATGCTGGACGTCTGCTGCGACAGCGCGGCGAGCAGCGTGATCGGCTCGAGGTAGTCGGCGCGGGTGGTGCGGTGCAGCGAGTCGAGCTGGTGGCCCCAGATCGCCACGACGTCGGCCACGAACAGCGCGGTGAAGCCGGCGTCTTCGAGGGTGCGGGCGAGGCGGGCGTGCAAGTCGATGTCGAGCTCGCCGTCGGGGTTGGCGCGCGGGTGGCGCCAGCCGGCGATGTGGCCGCCGGAGCCATGCACGAGGGCGCCGAACTGCAGGTGATCAGGGCGCGGCATGGACGGCTCCCCGCAGGTGCGGCACGACGTCGGCAGCGAGGCGTTCCAGCGTGCGCACGGCGGCGTCGATGCTCGTGCTGGCCGACTGGACGGCGAAGACGAAGTGCTCGGCCACGGGCAGCAGCGGGTCGGCACGCACCGACTCGGTCACCTGCTCGGCGCTGCCGTAGTGGACGTTCAGGGCGGCCAGGACGTCGTGCGGGCCGGGGTTGTCGCCGAGGTACCGCCGCGACAGGGGCCCGTCGGCGAAGCCGCGCACGTCGGGCCACAGCAGCGCGGCCTGGCTCTCCCGCTCCCCGCCGGGCTCCAGCGCCGGGAAGCCGCCGCGGAAGGCCGCCACCCGGGTGCCGCCGGCGGCCAGGTAGGCGTCGGCGAGCGCCCGCTGGACCGGGCCGGGCCCGATGCCGACGAGCAGGCCGCGGCCGGTCGTCGCGAGCGCGGCGGCGCGCTCCGGTGTGGACGGCGACTCCCACAGCCGCGCGGCCAGGTCCGGGGCGGCCGGCCCGACCCGCAAGCCGCCGGCGACCTCGCCGCCGCCGAGCAGGTGCAGCAGCCGGTCGAGGTGCTCGGCGTAGAGCTCGTGGCGGCGCGCGGCGTCCCGGCCGAACGCGGCGAACTCGGGGGCGGACGGGCCGCCGACGCCGAGGCCGAGCTCGAGCCGGCCGCCGCCGAGCGCGTCGAGCACGGCGGCGTCCTCGGCGAGGCGGACCGGGTGCTCCAGCGGCAGGACCACGACGCTGGTGCCGAGCCGGATGCTCCTGGTGGCCTCGGCCGCGGCGGCGAGCAGCACCAGCGGCGAGGGCAGCCGGCCGACGTCGTTGCCGAGGTGGTGCTGGGCCAGCCAGCCGGAACTGAAGCCGAGTTCCTCGGCGGCGACGAACAGGTCGACCAGGCCGGGCAGCAGCTCCCGCGCGGGGGCGTGGCCGTGGACGTGGGTCTGGAATCCGAAGCTCACGACGCGGGCCTCCAGCCGAGCTCGGGTGCGATGTCGGTGGCGATGATCTCCAGGCGGCGGATGTCCTCGGCGGCGCTGGACGCCTCGTGCTGCACGACGGGAAAGAAGTAGTCGACATGGCCGAGGAGGGCGGGGTCGCGGCGCAGGCCGTCCACGACCTCGGCGGGGCTGCCGTAGTGGACGTTGATGCGCTCGGCGAGGCGCTCGTCGTCGTACTCGGACAGGTCGGCGAAGGGCCGCACCTGCTCGCGGAAGCGGGCCAGGCCGCGGCCCAGGTCGGCCAGGGCTGTGCCGCGCGACGAGCCGGGGAACACCGCGCGGGTGGCGCCGATGCGCGGCGGGGCCGGGGCGGTCCAGGCGTCACGATAGGCCTCGATGAGCGGCAGCTGGTCCTCGTCGGGCTTGTGGATGAAGGTGCCGAGCAGCAGCCCGTCGCCGGCCCGGGCGATCCGGCGAGCCTTCTCGGCGCGGGAGGTGGACTGCCAGACCCGGCCGCGCAGGTCCGGGGCGGGCGGGTGCAGGACCGGCCCGGTACCGCGGATCGGCTTGCCCTCCAGCGCCTCGTGGACGGTCGCCAGCGCGGCATCGTACCGCTCGTCCAGCGTGTCCTTCGTGAAGCCGAAGGCGGGGTAGGCATCGGCGTTGGCGCCGCCGGTGCCGAGGCCGAGCTGCACCCGGCCGCCGGCGAGCGCGTCGAGGACGGCAGCGTCCTCGGCGAAGCGCAGCGGGTCCTCCAGCGCGATGGTGCTGACCGCGGTGCCGAGCTCGATGCGGCGGGTCCGGCGGGCCGCGGCGGCGAGCAGCACCAGCGGCGAGGGCAGCCGGGCGCCGTCGTGGCGGAAGTGGTGCTGGGCGAGGAAGACGCCGTCGTAGCCGAGTTCCTCGGCGGCGGCGATGGTGTCGAGCAGCTCGGCGTACACCTGTGCGGCGGGCTTGCCGTAGCCGTGGACATGGGTCAGGAAGCCCAGCTTGAACGGCCGGCCGGGATCAGGCATCGATACTCCTCACGGGCAGGCGGGGGACGGCGGCGACGAGGCGTCGTGTGTAGGCGTGCTGCGGATCGCCCAGGACGGCGCCGGTCGGGCCGGACTCGACGATGCGTCCGCCGTGCATCACCACCACCCGGGCGGCGAGGTGCTGCACCAGACCGAGATCGTGCGAGACGAGCACGACGGCCAGGCCGAGGCTGGCGTTGAGCTCGCGCAGCAGCGCGACGATCGCGGCCCGCACGGTGACGTCGAGGGCCGACAACGGCTCGTCGCCGATGAGCAACCGGGGGCCGTGGACGATGGCCCGGGCCAGCGCGACGCGCTGGCGCTGGCCGCCGGAGAGCTCGTGCGGGTACTGGGCGGCCCGGTCCGGCTCGAGGCCGACCCGGGCAAGGACGTCGGCGACAAGCCGGCGGTGGTCGCCGGGGATACGCAGGGCGCGCAGCGGCTCGGCAACGGTGTCGTGGATGGTGAAGCGCGGGTCGAGGGAGGCGTAGGGGTCCTGCAGCACAATGCCGGTGCCGGCGCGCAGCCGGCGCCGGTCGGCCTCGATCGGGCGGCCCTCGAACTCGACGCCGCCGCGGGTGGGCCGGTCCAGGGCGAGCAGCAGGCGGGCGAGCGTCGACTTGCCGGAGCCGGACTCGCCGATCACCGCGAGAATCTCGCCCTCGGCGACGTCCAGGTCCACGTCGATGAGCGCGTGCTGGACCGGGGCCGGGCCGCGCAGCCGCTGCCGGGGCAGCCGGTAGTCACGGGCGAGGCCGCGGGCGCGCAGCAGCGGGGCGGTCACGAGCGGCTCCCGGGTGCGACGGACGGCTCGCCGGTGAAGCTCGTCGCGTAGGCGGCCTCGGCCAGGGCCGCGGTGACCGGGTGGGCCGGGGCGGCGAGCAGGTCGGCCACCGCCCCTGTCTCGACGACCCGGCCCCCGGCCAGCACCACCGCCCGGGTCACGATCCGGGCCAGCACGGCCAGGTCGTGGGTGATGAACAGCAGCGCGGCCCCGGACTCGGCGACCTCGCGGTCGAACAGCTCGAGGATGCCGGCCTGGACCGTGACGTCCAGCGCGGTGGTCGGCTCGTCGGCGATGATCAGGCGGGGGCCGGTGGCGATGGCGACGGCGATCGCGACCCGCTGACGCTGGCCGCCGGAGAGCTCGTGCGGGTACCGATGGAGGATCCCCTCGGGGTCGGGGAGGTGGACGCGCTCGGCCAGCCGGACGGCCCGCTCGTGCGCCTGGCGCCTGGAGAAGCCGTAGTGGATGCGCAGTGACTCGCCGATCTGCGCGCCGACACGGCGAATGGGGTTGAGCGCGGTGGCGGGTTCCTGCAGGACGATGCCGACGCGCTTGCCGCGGATGGCGGCCAGGTCGGCGTCGCGGCGCCCGACGAGCTCCCGGCCGTCGAGGCGGATGCTGCCGGTGACCCGGCTGCCGGCGGGCAGCAGGCCCAGCACCGCCAGCGCGGTGAGCGACTTGCCGGAGCCGGACTCGCCGATCAGCCCGAGCCGCGCACCGGCCGCGAGGCTGAACCCGACGCCGTCGACGACGGTCCGGCCGCGGATCTCGATGTGCAGGTCATCGACGTCGAGGCTCACTGCTCCTCCTCTCCCGGCGCAGGCGGGGGTCGAGGGCCTCCCGCAGCGCGTCGCCGAGCAGGGTGATGGCCAGCACGGTCACGGCGATGGCGAGTCCGGGCCATACGACGGAGGCGGGCTGGACCGCGATGTACTGCTGGGAGTCGGCGAGGCTGCGCCCCCAGGACGGTGTGCCGGCCGGCGCGCCGTAGCCGAGGTAGGACAGGCCGGCCTCGGCGAGGATCGCCACCGCCGCGACGTAGGAGAGCTGGACGATCGCGACGGCGGCCACGTTGGGGATGACGTGCCGGGCCAGGATGCCGGCCGGGCCGACGCCGCCGGCCCGGGCCGCGAGGACGTAGTCGGAGCCGGTCACCCGCCGGATCTCGGGGCGTACCACCCGGGCCACGTTCATGCCGATGCCGACGCCGACGGCGGTCACCACGACCCAGAGCGAGCCGCCGAACCCCGCCGCCAGCAGCATCGCGATGAGCAGGACCGGGAACGCGATGAGGATGTCGACGAGCACGATGACGGGCTCAGCGACCCGCCGGGGGCTCAGCGCGGTCAGCGTGGCGAGGGCGAGGCCGACGGCGGCCGCGATGAGCGTGGCCCAGAACGCGACGAACACCGTGGTGCGGCCGCCCGCGAGGAGCCAGCTGAGGGTGTCGCGGCCGATCTGGTCGGTGCCGAGCCAGTGCCGGGCGCCCGGGCCCTGCCAGCGCTCGGCGACGCTCTGCTGCAGCAGGGGGTACGGCGTCCAGAACAGCGACACGAGCGCGGCGGCGGCCACGATGGCCACGACGGCCGAGCCGAATGCGCCGGCGGGGCGGCGCAGCAGCTCACCGATCCACTGTGGACGGCCCGGGGCGCTCATGCCGCTTCCGCCCGCTGCCGCGGGTCGATCACCCGGTGGGCAACGTCGACGAGCGTGCCGATCACCAGCACCAGGCCGGTGAGGAACAGCACCTCGCCCTGCACCTTGGTCAGGTCACGGTTGCCGACGTCGCCGACGAGCATCCGGCCGACGCCGGGCAGGTTGAACAGCGACTCGATCACGACCGCCCCGGTGACCAGGGCGGCGATCTGCAGCGCGGAGACCGACAGCAGCGACAGGCCCACGTTGGGCAGCCCGTGGCGCAGCAGCGCCTGCGTGCGGGTCAGCCCGCGGGCGGCGGCGGCGCGCACGTAGTCCTGGCCGAGCGCGTCGAGCACCGCGGAGCGCACGAAGCGCAGCAGCGCGACGCCCTCGATGAGCCCGATGGTGACCGCGGGCAGCACCAGCGCCGCGAACGCCGCCCCGGGCCGGCCCCAGCCGGCGTCGGGAAAGCCGTTGCCCGGCAGCACCCCGAGCAGGCCGACACCCTCGCCGAAGACGACGATGAGCAGCAAACCCATCCACAGGGCGGGCACGGCTGCGAGGGCCTGGGAGACGAAGCCGATCGCGACCCCGACCGGCCGGTCGTGGCGCAGGCCGGAGTAGACGCCGAGGGTGAGCGCGATAGCCACCGCGATCACGAAGGCCATGGCGGTGAGCGGGACGGTGACGCCGGCTCGCTCGGCCAGGGCCGAGGCGACGGTCTGGTTGGTCAGCAGCGACCGGCCGAGGTCGAGGTGGAGCAACCCGCCCAGCCAGCCCAGATACTGGCCGGGCAGGCTGCGGTCGAGGCCGAGGCCGGCCCGAATCCCGGCGACCTGCTCGGGGGTCGCGTTCGTGCCGGCGATGAGCTGGGCGACGTCGCCGGGCAGCACCCGCAGCACGAGGAAGATCGCCAGGCTGGCGACGAGCAGGCCCAGCGCGAGCAGCGCCAGCCGGCGAACCAGGAAACGGGCCACGGCTCAGCGCTTCGCGTGGGTGAGGTTCAGCCGCGAGCTGGTGGAGTCGGTCGGCACGCCGGTGACCCCCTTGCGTACGGCGGTGATCAGCTGCGGGTTGTAGAGCCAGTCGGCGGCCGCGTCCTGGGCCACGATCCGCGCCGCCTGCTTGAGCAGCGAGACGTAGGACGCGTCCGAGGTCGCGGTGGTGGCCTGCTGGAACAGCTGCTGCACCTGCGGATTGTCGTAGCCGAAGTAGTACTTCGGGTTGGCCCAGTTGCCGAAGTCGCGCGCCTCGGCGTGGTCGACGATGCTCAGCTGGAAGTCGTGGTTGGTGTACACGTCCTTGAGCCAGGCCGCGAACTCGACCGACTTGACCGTGAGCTTGATGCCGGCCTGGGCGAGCTGACTGGTGAGCAGGTCGGTGATGGCGGAGCCGTAGAACGAGGCGAGCTCCACGGTCAGCTCCAGGCCGTTCGGGTAGCCGGCCTCGGCGAGCAACTGCTTGGCCTTGGCCGGGTCGTGCGCGTACTGGCCCGAGAGGTCCTCGTAGCCCGGGTCGGAGTCGACGATGGGGCCGAACAGCGTCTTGCCGCCGCCGGCCGCCTTGACGAGCGCGTCGTGGTCGATCGCGTAGCGGATGGCCTGGCGAACCCGGATGTCGGTGAAGGGCTTGGCCGCGTTGTTGAACGCCAGGACGTACTTGTCCGAGGCGAACCCCGTCACCAGGTCGTAGTCCGGGTTGTTCTTCACCTGGGCGACAAGGTTCGGGTCGATGCCGGCGACGTCGACGGTGCCGCCCTGGACCGCGGTGACGACCGCGTTGGTGTCGCTGTACAGCTTGAACACCACGGTGCCGAGCTGGGCCTGCACGCCCCAGTACGACGGGTCGCGGGCGAGGGTCAGGGTGGCGCCCGGCTTGAAGCTCGACACCACGAACGGGCCGGAGCCGACGGCGGAGGACTTAGGGTCGTTGGTCGCCTTCTGGTCGAGCACCAGGCCGACGCGGCCGGAGAGGTTGTACAGCAGCGTCGGGTCGGGCTGCTTGACCTTGACGACGACGGTCTGGTCGTCGGGCGCGGTGACCGAGGCGACGCTCGCCAGCTTCTGGTAGTCGTTGTACTTCTTGGCCGTCACCTCGCTCAGCGACCAGGCGACGTCCTTCGCCGTGAGCGGGTCGCCGTTGCTGAACCGGGCGTTGGGAAAGAGCGTGAAGGTGTACGTCAGCGCGTCCGGCGACACCGTCCAGCTCTTGGCCACGCTCGGCTGGATGGTGCCCTTCGGGTCGCTGGTGACCAGCGGCTGGAAGACGTTGTCGATGAGCGTCTGGTCGAGCGCGGCGCCGGCCGTGCTGCGGATGTCCAGGTTCTCCGGGAACAGCCGCAGCGCCACGGTGAGCGTGGTGTCGGCGGCCGCGGGCCGGTCGTCGTCCGCGCTGCCGCTCCTGGCCCAGGCGGTGATGCCGCCGGCCGCGGCGAGCACGACGACGACCGCGGCCGCGGCGAGCACGACGGTGCGCCGGCGCCTCGAGGCGGCGTTGGCGCGGCCCTGGTCCTGCAGCGTGGGGTCGGTGCTGGTGTCGTGGTCGATGGGGGGTTCGTCGCTCATGCCGAAATTCCTTTTTCTCGGGAGGCCGCGAAGCCGCGGTCCAGGTCGGCCAGCAGGTCGGCGACGTCCTCGATGCCGACGGAGAGGCGGATGAGGCCGGGCGCGATCCCGGCGGCCTCCCCCGCACCGGAGCTGACGGTGGACGCGGGGTGGATGATGAGGCTGCGCACGTCGCCGATGTTGGCCAGGTGGCTGAACAGCCGGACCGCCTGGACGAATCGGCGGCCGCCGTCCAGGCCGGAGGCGAGCTCGAAGGAGACGATGGCGCCGGCGCCGCGGGGCAGGTACCGCTTGGCCAGCTCCGCCGACGGGCTCGACGGCAGGCCGGCGTAGTGGACCCGGGTCACCTGCGGGTGGCGGTCCAGGTATGCGGCGATCGCCTGGGCGTTGGCCACGTGCTGGCGCATCCGCAGGCTCAGCGTCTCCAGGCCCTGCAGGAGCAGGAAGCTGTTGAACGGCGAGGGGGCGGGGCCGTAGCCGCGTAGCACGGTGGTGCGCAGCCGGAGCGCGTAGGCGAGGCCGAGGCCGGCGAAGCGCTCCCAGTAGCCGACGTCGCCGTGGCTCGGGTCAGCGGTGTGGAAGCCGGGCCAGCGGTCGGGCTCCGCGCCGAAGTCGAAGGTGGCGCCGTCGACGACGACGCCGCCGATCGCTGTGCCGTGCCCGGCGAGGAACTTGGTTGTGGAGTGCACGACGATGTCGGCGCCGTGCTCGAGCGGGCGCAGCAGGTACGGGGTGGCGAGCGTGTTGTCGACGATCAGCGGCACCCGGGCGTGCTCGTGCGCGACCCGGGCCACCGCCTCGACGTCCAGCACGACGCCGGTCGGGTTGCCGATGCTCTCGGCGAAAAAAGCGCGCGTGTTCGGCCGGGTCGCGCGCCGCCACGCCTCGGGATCGTTGACGTCGCCGAGCAGCGTCGTGGCGATGCCAAGCTCGGCGAAGCGCTCCCGCAGCAGCAGGACGGTGCCACCGTACACCTGGCCCGAGGCGACGACGTGGTCCCCGCTGCGCAGCAGATTGAGCAGGGCCAGCGTGGTCGCGGCCTGGCCGGAGGCGACGGCGACGGCCGCCGAGCCGCGCTCCAGAGCCGCGATGCGCTGCTCGGCGACGACGGACGTGGGGTTGGACAGCCGCGTGTAGGCGTGCTGCTCGAGGTCGTCGAGGCGGAACGAGGCCGCCGCGTGCTCGGCGTCGCCGAACACGTAGCTCGTCGTGGCGTAGATCGGCGTCGCGCGCGCCCCGGTGGCCGGGTCGGGCGCGGCGCCCGCATGCACCTGGAGCGTGTCGAAGCCCCAGCCTTCGTCAGAGGTCGTCATTGACGAGTGATACTACACTAAACCTATCGGCTTGATAGGGGTTTATCGCCGCCGACTACGCCGCGGCGGTGCATCTGGAGGCGCTCGTCCGGCTCGGCACACGCCTACGCCCGCGCCCACGGGCTCACCGAGGAGGAGCCCGACCTGCTGATCCGGTCGCTCAGCGCGGCGTGAACTGCCCGATGAGTGCGGCCAGCTCGGCCGGGCGGTGCTCCTGGACGTTGTGCCGGGAGTCGATGTCCACGATGCGGGCGCGCGGCGCGCGGGCCGCGAACTCGGCGACGACGTCCGCCGGCAGGTAGCCGCTCGCAGCCCGCACGAGCAGCACCGGCACCTCGGCCGTCTCCAGCACCGGCCACAGGTCGGTGTAGTCCGCGGGCACCTGCCCGGCGGCGCCGGGCGGCGGACTGCCGAAGTGGTGCTTGAAGACGACCGAGCCATCCTCGCGGACCCGGGTGTTGTGGAACACGCCGCGGTCCAGGGACGGTCCGGGCCCGGCGATACCGGCGGCGATCGCGAGCTCGGCGATCTGGGCGCGCGACTCGAAGACGAGCTCCCCCGCCAGGAACGAGCGCACCTGCTGCGCGTCCTGCGCACGGATGCCGGGCGAGACGTCGACCAGCACCAGGCCGCGGACCAGGTCCGGGCGCTGCCCAGCAACGGCCAATGCGGTCAGGCCGCCGAGCGACTGACCGACCAGGACCTGGGGCCGGCCGGCGGCGAGCGCGTCGATCACGGCCGCCACCGCCGCAGCGATGGTCCGCGGTGCGTAGTCGAAATCGTCCCGCCAGGCCGAGTCGCCGTGCCCCGGCAGATCAAGGGCGAGCGCGGGACGCTGGAGCGGCAGCACGGTCGCATCCCACGTGTGCGCGTTGAGCGCGGCACCGTGCAGGAACGTCACCTCCGGCGCCTCGCCCCACACCAGCGCGCTGACCCGACCGTCCGGCGTGGCGACCTCCGCCCGGCGCAGGCGCGGCAGCAGCCCGGTGAAGCACACGTCGCGTGCGGTCTCGGCCAGCAGCCCGAACTCATCGACCATGGCTGCATCGTATCCTAATCCTATCAATACGATAGGGAATTCGGCGACCGCCTGTACGCATGGACCCTCCTCGACACCCAGCAGGCGATACGTCGGATACACGCGTGCCGGCCCCGCAGGGCCGGGTTCAGGCCGGCAGTGGCTGGAACCCCGCGGCCGTCGCATCGGCCTCCGCGGCCACCAGGAGCGCGCACGTCTCGGAGGGCAGCAGTCCCAGGTCGTCGACGATCTGCATGAGGATGCCGATCCGGGCGGCGTACCGGTCGGCGCGGCTCAGGTCACCCGGCCGGGCCATCCCGTCGCGGGCCTGGTCCAGCAGCAGGCGGACCTCGGCGGCGGTGACCAGCGGCGAGGTCGCCCGCTTGGCCGCCCGGCCGGCGAGCGCCTCGATCTCGGCCTCGCCGGCGGCCCCGTAGCGGCCGGTGGCCAGGCGGCGCACCGCGGCGCCGACGACCGCCTCTACTCCGTCGAAGCCGTCGTCGTCGGGCAGTTCGGCAGCGTGGTCGAACTCGTGCACCGCCATTGCCAGCAGCACCCGGCCGATCCGTGTGCCCGGCTCCGGTCGCGGCCACTGCCAGGCCGGCGTCGCCCCGGCCAGCTCGCGGTGGAACCGCCGCCAGCGCAGCGCGCGCCAGCCGATCGCCGGGCCGGGCCGGTAGACCTGGGCCACCCGCCGCTCGACGAAGCCGACCAGCTCGGTGAGCTGCTCGTCGGCGAGCTCGGCGGTGCGGACCAAGTCGAGCAGCAGCGTCATCGGCAGATCCCGTTCGCCGGCACCGACCAGGCGCCGTGGCGGGAACGCCAACGCGGCCGTCATCGTCGCGGTGCCGGCCCGCAGCCGGGCCGGGGTGGCCGAGCCGTCCCGGCCGAGCGCGGCGGCGACGTACTCCTCGAGGTCGGCGGGCCGGTGCCCGGCGCCGAACCGGCGCCGGGCGAGCACGGCCAGCGTCACCGACATCAGCACGTATGCCACCCACGGCCGCGCGAACAGCCGGATGGCCTTGCCGACGCTGTCTCCCCGGAGGAAGCGCAGCAGCGCCCGCCCGCTCGACGTCGAGACGATCCGCGACTGCATGAGGCTGATCTTCTTTCCCGAGCAGCTTGCTGACCACGTCCGATCTTCTTGCCCACCCAGGCGGCAGCCGCCGTCAACGGTATCAACAGATCCAAGAATCCCCGGACGTCGGTTGGTGGTCCTGGATGTCCGGTGCCGGTGAGATCGTTGCGCCGGCCGACAGCAGTCTCTGCGCCAGCGCACGGCAGCGCGTCCCGAGCTCCGGAGGGTCGAGGATCTCGAAGTCGTGTCCCAGCAGGAGTACGTGCATGAGCACGGCGTCGAGGCGTTCGGCGCCACTGAGCACCTCGCAGCGTTCGCTCCCGCGCTGTCGTACGACGGCCGCCGACGCCGGAAGCTGCGCGCGTACCGTGTCGGCCGACGCGTGCACGAGGAAGCGCGCCTGGTGCGGGTAGACCCGGCTCGCCACGCCCTCTTGCACGTACGTCGCCGCATCGGGCGCCGCGCGCGGGCGGAAGCGCCAGGCCCGTGCGGAGACATCGGTCATCCGGTCGACGCGGAAGCTGCGCCAGCCGGCGCGATCGAGGTCGTAGGCAAGGAGGTACCAGCGCCGGTCGGACGTGACCAGGCGATAGGGCTCGACCCGTCGCCGTCGCACCTCGCTGCCGGACGGGTAGTCGAAGCCCGCCTCGACCTCGTCGCGGCAGGCTCTGGCCAGCATCATGAGCACCTCGGGGTCGACCGGCGTGCGGCCTCCGTCGAAGGACACCACCGAGCCGGTGAGCGCGCGCACCTCGTGCCGCAGCCGGGTGGGCAGCACCCGGTCGAGCTTGGTCAGCGCCCGCAGCGCGGCGTCGCCGACGCCGGCGACCGCGCCGCCCGCGCCGGCGAGCAGCGAGACCGCGGTGGCGATGGCCTCGTGGTCGTCGAGAAGCAGCGGCGGCAGGTCCTGCCCGGGGCCGAGCTGGTAGCCGCCGCCGACGCCCTGGCTGGCATGCACCGGATAGCCGAGGGCGCGCAACCGCTCGACATCACGCCGTACCGTGCGCGGGGTGACCCCGAGCCGGTCGGCGAGCTCGGGGCCGGTCCAGACCTGGCGCTGCTGCAACAGCCCGAGCAGCATGAGCACCCGCTCCGTCGTGCCCCGCTCGTCACCGCTTGCCACATACATGTCGCCCACCATGCCAGAGATAGCGGACCGATCCTGTCCGCTAGGGGTGCCAGTCTGACTCCATGGACGCAACCGAACTCGACGTGAACCGGACGCTGCGCGAGCAGTTGGAGTTCCACTGGAACCACCAGCTCCGAGCCCGGCTCGAGGGCCTGACCGACGACGAGTACTTCTGGTCGCCGGTGCCGGACGCCTGGAGCGTGCGGCCGCGCGGCAGCTCGACGGCGCCCGTGCGGCTCGGTGCCGGGGACTTCGCGATGGACCACGCCTCACCCCAGCCGGTCCCGGCGCCCTTCACCACGATCGCCTGGCGACTCGGTCACGTCATCGCCGGCGTGCTCGCCGCGCGCAACGCGGCACACTTCGGCGCGCCGGCGGCGTCGTACGAGACTTGGGAGTACGCCGGCAGCGCCGCCAAGGCACTCGACCAGCTCGAGACCCAGCTCGACGTCTGGCTGGCCGGGGTGCGCGGCCTCGGCGACGCCGGGCTCCGGGTGCCGGTCGGCGCGAAGGAGCCCTTCCCCGAGATGCCCATGGCCGGCCTGGTGCTGCACATCCACCGCGAACTGATCCATCACCTGTCCGAGGTCTGCCTGCTGCGCGACCTCTACCTGTACACGAAACCTGGCACCTCTGGGGAGAGGCTCATGACCGCAAAGATGACCCACCTCGACCCTGAAGAACTCCACCGCAACCCTGCCTTCACGCAGGGTGTGATCGCACCCGCTGCCCGGACGCTCCATGTTGGTGGCCAGCTCGGCACCGATAGCGCCGGAAACCTGCTGGACGGTATTGAGGCGCAGACCGCTCAGGCAATGCGAAACGTGCTGACTGTGCTTGCTGCCGCGGGTACCGGTCCTGAGTATGTCGCCAAACTCAACATCTACCTCGTCAATGGGGTCGACGCACAGGTGGGCTACGCGGCGGCGCGATCGGTGTGGGGCGATCACCGCACAGCCATCACGGTCGTTTCCACCGCAGGGCACGCTCGCCCGGGCGCGCTCGTGGAGATCGACGCAGTAGCGATCATTCCCGAATAGGACGAACCCACGGATCGAGACTGCAAAGGCGCAACTCGCACGCCCGCGCCGCCGGCACGCCGGCGCGGGCGTGCGGCGCTCGATGCGAACGGCCGGCGGGGCGCGGGGCACGCCCGGCGGGTGGCGCTGACCGCGAACAGGAGCACGGGGCGGCTCTGGAGTGGTCCATGGTCTACAGTGGATAGACCTCGAACTCGCCGAGCTGGGCCGACGGCGACATCGTATTGCCGAAGAAGGTGAGCTGCACGTATCGCGCGCTGGTCGGTGGGAACGTGATGGTCACCGTGTTCGCGCTGGCCGGGTCGAAGAGATACGGCCTGATGTCGGCGACCGTGGTCCACGGGTCGGTGGTGAGCGAGGTCGCGACCGCGATCGTCTGGGTCCGTGCCGGCCACCCGGCCGGGAGCTTGAGCACCACTCGCGACACCTGGTAGTTGGCGTTCAGGTCGACCATGATGGGCAGCGGGAAGGCGTTTGCCCGGCTCTCCCACACCGTGTTGGGGTTGCGGTCGACCGCGTCCGCGCCGGTGGACATGCCCGAGGACTCCGCCCAGACCTGGCGGAACGCGGCCAGGTCGGGCGGCGGCGCGGCGGCTCCCGTGCCGGAGAGCGCGACTGACAACGAGTTCACCGACAGCGTGCCGGTCCGCGAACCGGTGACGGTGGGCTTGAACACGACCGTGATGGTGCAGGAGCCGCCGCCCGGCAGGGTCGCGCCGCAGGTGCCGCCGAGCCGCTGGAAGTCGCCGGTGACCGTGACGGGCGTGAGGGTCGCCGGGCTGCCGCCGGTGTTGGTGAGGGTGACGGGCTGTGCCGCGCTCGTCGCGCCGACGGTGGCGCTGCCGAAGCTGAGGCTGTCCGGGCTGATCGAGAGTGCCGGCGGCGCCGGCGGGACCTCGTACACCTCGAACTCCGCGAGCTGCGCCGCCGGCCAGGCGGAATTGCCCTGGATGACGAGCTGGACGTAGCGGCGGTACCCAGGCGTGAAGTCGATTGTCACAGCGTTTCCGGCGGCCGGGTTGAACGTGTACGCCCTGGCTCCGATGACGATGGGATTGGGATCCGCATTCCCTGCTCGCACGGTGATGGTCTGCGTCCGTGTCTGCCATTGCGGCTGCGGCGGCAGCTTGAGCACCACGCGGAAAACGTTGCGCGCGCTGCCGAGGTCGACCGTGATGTACTGCGGGAAAGCATTCGGCGGACTTTCCCAGTACGAATTCGGGTCCCCGTCGTTGGCATAGTAGGACGCGAAGGGCATGACCGAGGCGGCGGTGATCGGCCGGCCGAGCGCGACGTTGCCCGCGTCCGCGGCCGCAGGAGCCGCGCCCGCCACAACGGGCAGGACGGCGCCGAGGACGGCGGCGACAACAAACGCGGCAAGCCCGGCTCGGCGCGACCGGGGCGCGGAGATGGAGTGGACCACTGCGTGGTGTCCCTTCCCACGGACAACGGCAACCACAGAACGTGATGCCCGGTTAATCATACGTAACATTTCGATGTTTAGATACTTGCGCCGCACCACCGATCCGCACCGCCGCGGTCCGTGGGGCCGGCCGGGGGCGGTGGTTCGGCACCCGATCCCCCGGCCGCGCCGTGCGCATGGACGAGATGGTTCAGCCTTCCAGGCGATGACCGATGCGGTCGAGGGTCTCCTTGCCCCAGTACGTGCTGAGCTGCGTCGCCAGGCCGGTGGACGCCCGAACGGTGGTGACGAGGTCGACGAGCAGGTCATCGCTGGCTGCCCACAGGTAACACTGACCGGTCGGGCCCCACGCGTCCTTCTCCAGCAGGACCCGCTGGTCGTCGGCGCTTCCGGCGAACCGGTACCGCTGGCCGTTGCTGTCCGCAGGCCGCTCCTCCAACCGCGTGCCGAGACCCGCCCAGGCGGCCGGGTCGAAGCTCGCGACCGGCGCCCGGAGCGCCAGGACGCTGGACATCGCCCGGTGGTCCCAGATCCGGGTGTACACCAGATCCGAGAACGAAGCCGTGAGCATCGTCCACTCGTCGGTGGGCTCCAGGTCGTCGAACGAGATCATCACGGGCGGGTCGTCGCTGCCGTCGAGCATGACCGCCCAGTAGCAGACTCCCTGATTCTCGATCATGAACGGCAGTAGCTGGCACTCGGCGACCGGATCCCAGTCGCGTTCCCGGTCGGGCTCGCCGTCGGGCCAGTAGGGCTCCGGCCGGCCCAGCTCGTGGGCCGCGTACACGAGGTCCTCGTTGCTGAACGTGCGCAGCGTCTCCTGTCCGGCGGCGAGTGAATACCACTCCCGCACCGACGCGGGCAACGGGAAGCCGCGCACAGCGGCGAACCGGTCGACTGCCGCAACGGCGTCGGGTGAAGTCTCCGCGGTCCGCCCGGCCAGGGCCAGTGAACGCGCGTGATACTGCGGCTGGGACGTCATATGTGCAAAGCTCCTGAATGCCTTGGGTACGTTGATGCAATGCGATCTTGAATCGCGCGGTGCATCGTACAGAGGCAGTTCAAGGCAGGCCGGGCCGAACAACTAAACACCAGTCATCACCATGCGTGCATCCCCCGCCTACTGTCGATAACGTCCGCGGTGGACCCGCAATGCGATGATCAAATATTTCGATATCTTGATAGCGCCGGGCGAGTGTCGTAGCCTCCGCCTGAAACATCCATCGCCCACAGACATTCGTCCGCGCGGAGCCCACCAAAGGCTGATGCCGGAACACGGGGCTTTGCGCTTTATCCACGGGGGAGCGAGCGTGTCGAGTTCACGCACGCGCCGACCACGCTGCACGCGTGGACCGGCGCTCATGTTGTCTGCAGTTCTGGCCGGATCGGGTTTAGCCACCCTCGAACATGCGCCACCAGCGCACGCCGGCCCACCGTCAACACACCAGCAACAGCAGCCCGTACACCCCGAGGACGCGTCAGCGCGCGCCCGCGCGACGGGAAAGCCGGTCGAGGTGGCCTCCGCCACGTCACCGAACGAGCTGACCGAGGCGAACCCCGACGGGACCTTCACCACGACCATCAACCCGCAGCCGGTGCGGACCAGGCGCGATGGCCGGTGGGTCGCTCTGGATGCGACGCTCAAGCAGAACGCTGACGGCAGTTACAGCCCGATCGCTTCCGCGCGGCCGCTGTCGATCTCCAACGGCGGCGGCGCGGCGTTCGCCGTCATCCGCGACGGTGGGAGCGAGCTGGGCCTGAAGTGGCCCGGTCAGCTGCCGAAGCCGGCCGTTTCCGGCGCGACCGCCACGTACGCCAACGTGCTTCCGGGCGTCGACCTGGCGGTGACCGCCTCGGCACAGGGCGGCTTCTCGCACGTCCTCGTCGTCCACGACGCTGCGGCCGCCGCGAACCCGGCGCTACGTTCGCTGCGCCTGGAGACCGTCGCCGTCGGTGTTTCCCTCAAGGCCGGCACCGGCGGGGGCATCACCGCCGTCGACCACACCGGCAGGGTCGCCTTCACGGCGACCGCCCCGATCGCTTGGGACTCGACGGCTCCGACCGACGCGCAGGCCAAAGCCGCCGGCCTCGACGGCACCGACCCCCCGCAGCAGCAACGTTCCCACGGCGAGGCCGTCCACTCCAGCGTCACCGAGCCCGGCATCGCCGCGAAGCGGCACACCGTGCGGATAGACGCCGGCGCGGACAACGCCATCACGCTGACCACCGACCAAGCGGTACTGCAGAGCCCGGACACGACCTATCCGCTGTACATCGACCCGTCCTGGAACCCGAATTCTGCCCCGGCGTCGCGCAACGCGTGGGCCTACGTCAACAGCTATTGGAGCGGAACCTCGTACTACAACAGCTCGGACTGGGCCCGAGCCGGGTTCGCCGGCTGGGAATCGCCCACCTACAAGGCGCGATCGTTCTTCCAGTTCGGCATTCCGAGCAACATCTGGGGCACCACCATCAAGAGCGCGACCCTGCAGCTCAGGTCGGTCTGGTCGGCCACCAACACCGCCTTCACGTTCGAGATCTACCACATGTGCGGCATCGGCAGCACGACGGCGTGGAGCAACCAGCCGTGCAAGGGCAACCTCATCACCAGCGCTTCCCTGCCCGGGAACTGGCGTGCAAACGGGTCCTACAACCCGATGGAGCACGACTTCGACGTCACCGCAGAGATCGCCGCGGCGGCCGACGGTCGCTGGTCAGCCACCACCCTCGGCCTGTTCAACGCCACCGAGACGAACCGTGACGCGTGGCGGAAGTTCGAGAACAACCCCACGATCGCGATCACGTACAACGCGACACCGAACACGCCGTCGAATTACGGCACCAGCCCGTCGGTACCCTGCACCGGCGGACAGATCGGTAACACCGCGATCACCTTCTCCGCGACGCTCAGCGATCCGGATGGCACCCAGGGGCTGCTCGACGGGGAATTCAACGTCACCGACACCACCACCGGCTCGACGATCGCATCGCCGACCGTGACGGTCTCCAACGACCAAAGCGCGTCCTTCAGCCTGCCCGCGAGCACCTTCGCGAACGGACACACATACAGCTGGGCCATCCACGCCACCGACGGCGACGCGTGGTCACCGTGGTCACCAACCTGTCGGTTCACCATCAATCACAACACACCCGCCGCACCGCAGGTCAGTTCCGTTCAGTACCCGGCCAACACCGTGGGCGCACCTGCCCGCACATCCGGCACGTTCACCTTCACCCCGACGGCCGGCAGCGACACGCCGGTCAGCTACGTCTACAGCCTCAACGTGGCGCCGCCCGCGGTCATCCCGAGCGGGTTCGGTCCGTTCCACGGTGGCCAGCTCCTGCAGGCCGCCGCCGGGGGCGCACCGACCAACGTGACCATCGCTCCGCGGCGCTTCGGCCCCAACGTCCTGTACGTCTACGCCATCAACGGCGCGGGGAACGCGGGAACGGTCACGGCCTACCGCTTCACGACCGCCGCCGCCGCGCCCGCACCGTTCGGCGACTTCACCGGTGACGGCAAGCCGGACCTGATCACCGTCGGAAACGCCGGCCGGCCGGGTGCGTGGCTCTACCCCGGCACCGACGCCAACGGCCACCTCGGGACACCCATCCAGGTCGGTTCCGCGGGCACCGGCGGCGCAGGCAGCACCGGCGTGGCAAGCGACTGGACCGGCAGCACGGTCAGCGCGCTCGACCTCACCGGTGACGGAGCCCAGGATCTCCTCGTCAAACTGCCGCGCAGCGACGCCGACGGCAACGTCGAGGTCATCCCCGCCTACGGCGACGGTGGCACATTCGCCCCGGAGGAACGCATCAAGCTGCTGCTTCCCAAGGTGGACGGCAGCGGAGGCAACCAGGTCGTGGACCAGATCACAGCATCACCGCTGCCGAGCATCACCGGCTCACCGCTGCCAGACCTGTACGCCATCGTGGGTGACTGCCTGTACGTCTACCCGCCAAGCTTCCCGCCGGGCGCATTCGAAAGCCCGGTGCTGCTCGGCTGCGGCTGGACCGGCAAAACGATCACCGCCGTATTCAAAGGCAACGATCCAGCGCTGTTCGCACGCACCGACACCACCGGCAAGCTCCAACTCCTCACCGGCAACACCGCCGGCGGCGTATTCGCCGGCGCGACCGGCACCACCACCGTTACCTACTCGGCGAACGGCTTTCCAGCCACCGGCAATCCGGTGATCGCCGGCGCCGACATCAACCTCGACGGCAAGCCCGACCTGTGGGTCGACACCCGCGGCACCACCATCACCGGCAACCTCAACGCCGGTAACAACACGCTCGCCGCGGCCGTCGCCAACCCGACGAGCGGTAAGACCGACATCGCCCTGTTCCATGACAACGGCGGCGGCCACGTCGGTCTGTCCACCCTCACCACCCACGCCAACGGCGATGGCGGCCTCGATGGACCGATCACCCGCTGGGACGAGCCCGCCTGGGGGTCTGGCACCACGCTCACGGCAAAGGGCGACTTCAACGGCGACGGCAAGGCCGACATCGCCCTGTTCCATGACAACGGCAGCGGGCACGTCACCCTGTCCACCCTCACCGCCCACACCAACGGCGACGGCGGCTTCGACGACGTGGTGAACCGCTGGGACGGCCCCTTCTGGGGGTACGGCACGAAGTTCCTGGCGACCGGCGACTTCAACGGCGACGGCAAGACCGACATCGCCCTCTTCTACGACTACGACACCGGCGGCCACGTCACCCTCTTCACCCTCACCGCCCACACCAACGGCGACGGCGGCTTCGATGGACCGATCACTCGCTGGGACGGCCCGTACTGGGGATCCGGCACGAAGTTCCTGGCAACCGGCGACTTCAACGGCGACGGCAAGACCGACATCGCCCTCTTCTACGACTACGACACCGGCGGCCACGTCACCCTCTTCACCCTCACCGCCCACAC
>NZ_JBFAZW010000005.1:0-31118 GCF_040682015.1 Dactylosporangium sp. NPDC051485 | reverse complement strand
GGTCACCCTCTTCACCCTCACCGCCCACACCAACGGCGACGGCGGCTTCGACGACGCGACCACCCGCTGGGACGGCCCCTACTGGGGATCCGGCACGACGTTCCTAGCGACCGGCGACTTCAACGGCGACGGGAAAACCGACATCGCCCTCCTCTACGACTACAACACCGGCGGCCACGTCACCCTCTTCACCCTCACCGCCCACACCAACGGCGACGGCGGCTTCGACGACGCGACCACCCGCTGGGACGGCCCCTACTGGGGATCCGGCACAACGTCCCTGGCAACCGGCGACTTCAACGGCGACGGCAAGACCGACATCGCACTCCTCTACGACTACGGCACCGGCGGTGACGTCACCCTCTTCACCCTCACCGCCCACACCAACGGCGACGGCGGCCTCGATGGACCGGTCACCCGCTGGGACACGACCTCGGGCTCTGACCTCCAGTCGATGCTCTAGCGGGCGAGTGGCGGCGCGGTGGTACCGCCGCGCCGCCACCACCGAACATGGAGCACGCGCGACGCCCTGACGCGCTGACCGCTTGACACGCGCCCGGCCCCCGTGCACCCTCATTCTACTAGTAACCTAGTGGAACAGGATTACGGGTGATCGAATTCCACCTCGACGCACGCTCGGGGATCCCCCCGTACCAGCAGATCGTCAGGCAGGTACGCCAAGCGCTGCTGCTGGGGCTGCTCACCGAGGGCGACAAGCTGCCCACGGTCAAGGAGGTGGTCGCCAAGGTGGCGATCAACCCGAACACCGTGAGCAAGGCGTATCGCGAACTCGAACACCTGGGCCTGGCCGCGGCAAAGCCGGGGGTGGGCACCTTCATCACCCGATCGCTCGGCCACGCATCGCTCACCGAGCACGGTCCGCTGCGGCAGGAGCTACGCGCCTGGATAGACAAGGCCCGGGCGGCGGGCCTGACCGAGCCGGGCATCGAGGCGATGTTCCAGAACACCCTGCGCGAGAGCGCCGAAGAGGAGACATGAGCGCGATACTGCAAGCCCACGCGCTGGGCAAGCGATACGGCCAGCGCCAGGCGCTGGCCGACTGCACCCTGGAGATCCCGCCGGGACACGTCGTCGGCCTGGTCGGGCCCAACGGCGCGGGCAAGACCACCCTGCTGAAGATCGCCTGCGGCATGCTCGCGCCGACCACGGGGCGGATCGAGGTGCTGGGCGAACAGCCCAACGGCGCAACCGCGCAACTGGCCCGGGTCGGGTACGTCGCCCAGGACACCCCCACCTACGCGAGCCTGTCCGTCGCCGACCACCTGAAGTTCGGCGCCAAGATGAACCCGGGCTGGGACGCGAAGCTCGCGCAGGCCCGCGTCGAGCAGCTCGGGCTGAACCCGAAGCAGAAGGCGGGCAAGCTCTCCGGCGGGCAGCGCGCCCAGCTCGCCCTGACCGTCGCGGTCGCCAAGCGACCCGAACTGCTCATCCTCGACGAGCCGGTCGCCAGCCTCGACCCGCTGGCCCGTCGCGACTTCCTGCGGTACCTGATGGAGTCGGTCGCCGAGCACGACACCAGCGTCATCCTCTCCTCACACCTGGTCTCCGACCTCGAACGCGTCTGCGACTACCTGGTCGTGCTGGTCTCCTCCCGCGTACAGCTCGCCGGCGAAACCGACGATCTGCTCGCGCAGCACCACCGGATCGTGTGCACGCGACGCCAGGAGTCCGACCTGCCCGAGGGGTTGCAGGTCATCTCGGCGGAGCACACCGACCGGCAGTCCACATTCGTCGTGCGAAGCGAGCGTGCGCTGCCGGCCGGGGACTGGTCCGCCGAACACCTCGAACTGGAGGACCTCGTGCTGACCTACATGGAGCGGCCCGTCGTCCACGGCGCCGCGACCGCGATGCAACCGACGGGAGAAGCGCGATGATCTGGCTGACCTGGCGGCAGTTCCGCGCCCAGGCCCTCACCGTCCTGGTCCTGCTCGCCGCCGCGGCGATCGTGTTCCTGGTCACCGGGTTGCGGATGCACCACAGCTACGCCGCGGACCTGGCCGCGTGCGCCCCGCTGCACGCCTGTGACGGAGCAACCCCCGCCGCGCGGGCGCTGGGTGCCCAGATCTACCAGTTGCAGCGGAGCTATGAGCCCATGTTCATGCTCCTGCAGCTCCTCGTGATCGCCGTACCGGCGCTGATCGGCATCTTCTGGGGCGCGCCGCTGATCGGCCGTGAACTGGAAACCGGCACGCACCAACTCGCCTGGAACCAGACCGTGACGCGCACCCGGTGGCTCGCGGTCAAACTCGCCGTCGTCGGCGTCGCCGCGATCGCCACCACCGCGATCTTCAGTTGGCTGCTGACCTGGTGGGCCGGGCCGCTGGACCAGCTCAAGGGTGACCGGTGGGCGGCGATGACCTTCGCCTCACGCGACATCGTCCCGCTCGGCTACGCCGCGTTCGCCTTCGCCCTGGGTACCACGCTGGGACTGCTGCTGCGCCGCACGCTCCCGGCCATGGCCATCACCCTGGCCGTGTTCGTCGCCATCCAGATTCTCGTGCCCGCCCTCGTCCGGCCCCACCTGCTGCCGTCGACCACGACCACCTTCCCGATCAACCAGGCCAGCACGAGCCAGTTCCACGGCTTCTCGGGCTCGCAAACGGAGTTCCACTTCGACCTGCCGACACCGCAGGGCGCGTGGCTGACATCCCAGCCGCCCGTGCAGAACTCGTCCGGCCAGGTGGTCCGCATCGAGGACTACTCCGGCTGCTTCCCGGGTCTGGACGGAGGCGGCCAGGGCGACGACCCGGACTTGGGTCAGATCGGGGCCTGCCTCGCCAAGGACAACCTCCACCAGACCGTCACCTACCACCCCGCGAGCCACTACTGGCCGCTGCAGTGGATGGAAACCGGAATCTTCCTCGTGCTCGCCGGGGCGCTGGCCGGCACCTGCTTCTGGTGGATCCGGCGCCGGCAGAACTGACGGCCGAGCTGTGCCCGGCTGCCGGCGCCGTCGCGGGGAACGTCATCGCCGCAGGCGCAGCACGCAGACGTGTGGCGCGCCGAAGGGCTCCAGCACTCCGCGGACCAGGCCGGCGTGCAGGCCGCACACGGCATCGGGACGCTGCCCGACCAGCTCCAGAAACGGCGGGACTTTCGGCCCTGCTCGCCGCGGATGTGCGCGGATAACGTCGAGGCCATGAGCGAACAAGGTACCCAGCGGCGACAGCTCGCCGGCTACCGGTTCGCCGTTCCTCTGGCGGGCGCGCACGTGCGGCGGGTGTTCGACGAGCGCTGTTGCGGGCGGTGAACCCGGCCCCGTCCGCTTGCCGCCGAAGGAATTTCCGTGCTGGACGACATCCGCACCGCCTGCCGGCGTGATCCCGCGCTGTACGGCGTCCATCGCATCGAGGTCCTGCTCTACCCGGGCCTGTGGGCGCTGTGGGGTCACCGCCTCGCGCACCGGCTGTACCGCTGGGGCGTGCCGCTGCTGCCCCGGCTCATCTCCCAGGTCATGCGCAACGCGACCGGCATCGAGATCCACCCCGGCGCCGTCGTCGGTCGGCGGCTCTTCATCGACCACGGCGCCGGGGTCGTCATCGGCCAGACCGCCCGTATCGGCGACGACGTGACCATGTACCACCAGGTGACGCTCGGCGGCCGGGGCTGGCACCGCGACCCGAAGGGCGGCCACCGCCACCCGAGCGTCGGCGACCGCGTCGTGCTCGGCGTGGGCGCGACGGTACTGGGGCCGGTGCACATCGGCGACGACGCCGAGATCGGGGCGTTGTGCCTCGTCCTTTCCGACATCCCGGCGGGCGCCCGGCTGCGCGCGCCGGCCGCCGAAGTCCTGCCCAGGAGTCCGGCGGCCGCACCCGGGAGCCAGACATCGCGACGCAGGAGTCAGGAATGGTCTACCACGACATCACCGCACTGATCGGCCGCACGCCGCTGGTCCGCCTCGCCCGGTTCGAGCCCGGCCTGCCGGCCCGGCTGCTGGCCAAGCTCGAGGCGGCCAACCCCGGCGGCAGCGTGAAGGACCGCATCGCGCTGGCGATGATCGAGGCCGCCGAGGCCTCCGGCGAGCTGCGACCGGGCGGCCACATCGTGGAGGCGACCAGCGGCAACACCGGCATCGGCCTGGCCCTGATCGCAGCCGCCCGCGGCTACCGGCTGACCCTCACCATGCCGGAGAGCATGAGCGCCGAACGTCGCGCGCTGCTCGCTGCCTACGGCGCCGAGCTGGTCCTCACCCCCGCCGCCGCGGGCATGTCCGGCGCGATCGAGCGGGCCAACGCCATCGCCGGCGAGCGCGACGCGTTCATGCCCCGCCAGTTCGACAACCCGGCCAATCCGGAGGTGCACCGGCGTAGCACCGCGCTGGAAATCTGGAACGACACCGACGGTGACGTCGACCTGATCGTGGCCGGCGTCGGTACCGGTGGCACAGTGACCGGCGTCGGCCAGGCCCTGCGGGAGAAGAAGCCCGGCCTGCGGGTGTACGCGGTCGAGCCGGCCGAGTCGCCGGTGCTCTCCGGCGGCTCCCCCGGGCCGCACGGCATCCAGGGCATCGGCGCCGGATTCGTGCCCGCCGTGCTCGACTCGGCCGTGTACGACGAGGTCGTCCGGGTCGGCGTCGACGAGGCCCGCGCCGCCGCCAGACGGCTTGCGCGCACCGAGGGCATCCTCGCGGGCGTGTCGGGCGGCGCCGCGCTGCATGCCGCCGCCGCGATCGCCCGCCGGCCGGAGCACGCCGGTGCCACCGTGGTGGTCATCCTTCCCGACACCGGCGAACGGTACCTGAGCACGCCGCTGTTCACGACGCCGGACGAGCCGGGCCCCGGCCCCGCGCAGTAGCGATGTGCCGTGGCGCGGCGCGGCCGGGCAGCACTACCCGTGCCGACCCGGGACCTTGGTCCCGAAGATCGGTGACCACGGCACCTGGGTTCGGCAGTTGCGACCGGTGAGGCTGGTGGGGTACCGCGCCGCTGCCCGGCACCGACGGCTGGCTGGTCGTCGCTCACGTAACGCAGGAGATGGCCATGTCAGCAGACCGCTTGCCGGACGCCACCCGGATCCCCGCGACGGACCGGACCCCCGGCGCGGCACCGTTGCTGGTCGCCCGCCGGTTTCTGACCCGGGAGACGGTCGGCGACCACGGCCGCACGCTGCATACGATCGACGGGAACCACTGGGAGTCGTTCTACCGCGACCGCTGGAACTACGACCGGGTGGTCCGCTCGACCCACGGCGTCAACTGCACGGGCTCCTGTTCGTGGAACGTCTTCGTCAAGGACGGCCTGATCACCTGGGAGCACCAGGCCACGGACTACCCGACCACGGGGCCCGACGCGCCGGACTACGAGCCGCGCGGCTGTCCCCGCGGGGCCTCGTTCTCGTGGTACGAGTACTCGCCGTCGCGGGTGCGGCACCCCTACGTGCGCGGCGTGCTCGCCGAGATGTTCCGCGAGGCCGTGCAGCGCCTGGGCGACCCGGTGCTGGCGTGGGCCGACATCGTGGAGAACCCGGTCAAGGCCCGCGCCTACAAGGCCCAGCGCGGGCGCGGCGGCTTCGTGCGGGCCACGTGGGACGAGGCCATCACCATGACGGCGGCCGCGCACGTCTACACCACCAAGACGTACGGCCCGGACCGGGTCGTCGGATTCTCGCCGATCCCGGCCATGTCGATGGCGTCGTTCGCCGCCGGCACCCGCTACCACGCGCTGCTGGGCGGGACGCTGCTGAGCTTCTACGACTGGTACGCGGACCTGCCCATCGCCTCGCCGCAGATCTGGGGCGACCAGACCGACGTCCCCGAGGCCGGGGACTGGTGGAACGCCACGTACCTGATGATGTGGGGCTCGAACATCCCGGTGACCCGCACGCCGGACGCGCACTTCCTGGCCGAGGCCCGCTACAAGGGCACCAAGGTCGTCGCGGTCAGCCCCGACTACGCCGACAACGTCAAGTTCGCCGACGACTGGCTCGCGCCGCACCCGGGCACGGACGGCGCCCTGGCGATGGCGATGGGCCACGTGGTACTGCACGAGTTCTTCCACGAGCGGCAGGTGCCCTACTTCACCGACTACGTGCGCCGGTACACCGACCTGCCGTTCCTGGTCACGTTGCGCAGCACCGGCGACGGGGTGTGGGCGGCGGACCGCTTCCTGACCGCCGCCGACCTCGGGCAGCGCGACGGCGCGCACAAGACCGTCCTGGTCGACGAGCGCACGGGCGAACTCGTCGTGCCCAACGGCTCGCTCGGGTTCCGCTACGCCGACGACGGCGAGGGCCGATGGAATCTCGACCTCGACGGCGTGGTGCCGGCGCTCGGCCTGCTGGACCGGACCGGTGACAGCGCGACGGTCGAGCTGGCCCGCTTCGACGCCGGCGACACCGAGGGCGGCGCGGTGATGCGCCGCGGCGTGCCGGTGATGCGCGTCGGGGAGCACCTGGTGACGTCGGTCTTCGACCTGCTCATGGCCCAGTACGGGGTCCGCCGGGGTGACCTGCCCGGCGACTGGCCGGCCGGCTACGACGACCCGGATGCGCCGAACACCCCCGCGTGGCAGGAGCGCATCACCGGCGTGCCGGCCGCCCTCGCCGCCCGCATCGGCCGGGAGTTCGCGCGCAACGCCGAGCGCAGCGCCGGCCGGTCGATGATCGTCCTCGGCGCGGGCGCGAACCAGTGGTTCCACTCCGACATGACGTACCGCGCCTTCATCACGCTGGTGACGCTGACCGGCTGCCAGGGCGTGAACGGCGGCGGCTGGGCGCACTACGTGGGCCAGGAGAAGGCGCGCCCGGTCACCGGCCAGCAGCACATGTCCTTCGCGTTCGACTGGCAGCGGCCGATGCGCCACCAGGCCGCCACCCCGTTCTGGTACCTGCACACCGACCAGTGGCGCTACGAGCGGGTCCCGGCCGACGAGCTGTCCTCGCCGCTGGGCACCGGCCGCTTCGCCGGGATGTCGTTCGCCGACACCGTCGCCGCCGCGCAGCGCATGGGCTGGAGCCCGGGACACCCGTTCTTCAACCGCAACCCGCTCGACCTGTGTGACGAGGCCGCGGCGGCCGGCCGGCCGGTGGCCGAGCACATCGTCGCGTCGCTGCGGGACGGCACGCTGAGAACCGTCGCGGAGGACCCGGACGATCCGGCGAACTTCCCGCGCTGCCTGACCCTGTGGCGGTGCAACCTGCTCGGCTCCTCCGGCAAGGGCAACGAGTACTTCATGCGGCATCTGCTCGGCGCCGACTCCTCGGCGACGGCCGCCGAGTGCGAGCCCGGGCAGCGGCCGCGCGACGTGGCGTGGCGCGACGAGGCCCCGGTCGGCAAGCTGGACCTGCTCACCGCGATCGACTTCCGGATGACCAACACCGGCCTGCACGCCGACCTCGTGCTGCCCGCCGCCACCTGGTACGAGAAGCACGACATCTCCACCACCGACATGCACCCGTTCGTGCACGCGTTCAGCCCGGCGGTGCAGCCGCCCGCCGACGCGCACACCGACTACGACACGTTCCTGGCCCTGGCCGACAAGGTCAGCGAGCTCGCGGCGGGCCATCTTGGGGTACGCCGCGACGTGCTCGCCGCCCCGCTGCAGCACGACACCCCGGACGAGCTGGCCACACCGGGCGGCCGCGCGCGCGACTGGCGGTTCGGCGAATGCGAACCGGTGCCGGGGCGGACGATGCCCAAGCTGGTGGAGGTCGAACGGGACTACACGCTGATCGGCCGGAAGATGCGGACGGTCGGCCCGCTGCTCGACACGCTCGGCACGACCACCAAGGCGGTCACCGTCGACGTCACACCGGAGATCGAGTACCTGCGCCAGCGCAACGGCGTCATCGACGGGCGCCCCTCGCTGGAGACGGCCGACCGGATGTGCGAGGCGATCCTCGCGCTGTCCGGCACCACCAACGGACGGGTCGCCGCGGCCGGCTTCACCGCGCTGGAGAAGCGGACAGGCCAGCCGTTCACGGACCTGATCGAGGGCCACGAGGGCGACCGGATCACGTACGCGCAGACCCAGGACGCGCCGCAGCCGGTCTTCACCAGCCCGGAGTGGTCCGGCTCGGAGAAGGGCGGGCGCCGGTACTCGCCGTTCACCATCAACGTGGAGCGGCACAAGCCCTGGCACACCCTCACCGGCCGGCAGCACTTCTTCGTCGAGCACGACTGGGTCGCCGAGCTGGGTGAGCAGCTGCCGGCCTACCGGCCGCCGCTGAACATGACGCGGCACTTCGGCCGGCCGGGCGAGGCGGTCGACGGCGGCGTGACGGTACGGTTCCTGACCCCGCACGCCAAGTGGTCGATCCACTCCATGTACCACGACAACGAGCTGATGCTGGCGCTGTCCCGGGGCGGCCCGGTGGTCTGGATGAGCGTCGAGGACGCCGGCAAGATCGGCGTGCGCGACAACGACTGGATCGAGGCTCACAACCGCAATGGCGTCATCGTCGCCCGCGCCGTGGTCAGCCACCGGATGCCCGAGGGCACGGTGTTCCAGTACCACTCGCCCGAGCGCACGGTGAACGTGCCGAAGGCCGAACGGTCGGGCCGCCGGGGCGGCTACCACAACTCGATGACCCGCCTGCTGATCAAGCCGACGCACCTGGCCGGCGGGCACGCCCAGCTCACGTACGCCTTCAACTACTACGGCCCGATCGGCAGCCAGCGCGACGAGATCACCGTGATCCGCCGCCGCGCGCAGGAGGTTGAGTACTGATGCGGATCCGCGCACAGGTCGCCATGGTGATGAACCTCGACAAGTGCATCGGCTGCCACACCTGCTCGGTGACGTGCAAGCAGACCTGGACCAACCGGGAAGGCACCGAGTACGTCTGGTTCAACAACGTCGAGACCAAGCCGGGCATCGGCTACCCGAAGCACTACGAGGACCAGGAGCGCTGGAAGGGCGGCTGGCGGCTGGACCGCAAGGGCCGGCTCACGCTGCGCTCCGGCGGCCGGGCCAGGCGGCTCCGCCACATCTTCGCCAACCCGCAGCTGCCGAGCATCGACGACTACTACGAGCCGGCCACCTTCGACAAGGACATCCTGGTCAGCGCGCCGGCCGGGCTGAGCGACACCCCGGTCAAGCGGCCGCACTCGGCCCTGACGGGCGAGCCGATGTCCGTCACCTGGGGTGCCAACTGGGAGGACTCGCTCGGCGGGGCCCACGAGCGCGCCGGCGGTGATCCGAACCTGGCGAAGATGGCCGGTGACGCCGCCGCGAAGGTCCGCTTCGAGTTCGAGAAGACCTTCATGTTCCACCTGCCGCGCATCTGCGAGCACTGCCTCAACCCGGCCTGCGTCTCCGCCTGCCCGTCCGGTGCCATGTACAAGCGCGAAGAGGACGGCATCGTCCTGGTCGACCAGGACCGCTGCCGGGGCTGGCGGATGTGCGTGTCGGCCTGCCCGTACAAGAAGGTCTACGTCAACCACGCCACCGGCAAGGCCGAGAAGTGCACGCTGTGCTTCCCGCGCATCGAGGCCGGGCTGCCGACCATCTGCGCGGAGACCTGCGTCGGCCGCCTGCGGTACCTCGGCATCGTGCTGTACGACGAGGACGCGGTGCTCGCCGCCGCGTCGGTCGAGGACGAGCACGACCTGCTCGACGCCCAGCGCGCCGTGTTCCTCGACCCGCACGACCCGGCGATCCAGCAGGCCGCCCGCGACGCCGGCCTGCCCGAGGAGTGGATCGACGCGGCGCGGCGCTCCCCGATCTGGAAGCTGATCGCCGAGTACCGCATCGCGCTGCCACTGCATCCGGAGTACCGGACGCTGCCGATGGTCTGGTACGTGCCGCCGCTGTCACCGGTGCTCGACGCCGCCGGCGCGGCCGGACGCGACGACACCGACGCCGACGACGTCTTCCACACCATCCGCGAACTGCGCATCCCCGTGGAGTACCTGGCCGAGCTGTTCACCGCCGGCGACGCCGACGCGGCCGCCGGAGTGCTGATGAAGCTCGCCGCCATGCGCTCCTACATGCGGGCCCGCACCCTCGACGGCACCGTCGCGCAGGAACTGCTCGACAGCATCGGGATGACCGCCGAGCAGGTTGAGGCGATGTACCGGCTCCTGGCGATCGCCAAGTACGACGAGCGCTACGTCGTGCCGGCCGCGCACGCCCGGGACGCCGCCGCTCTGGAGGCCCAGGCCGCCGCGCATGGCGAGTGCCCCGTGGACGGCGAGGCCGGCCCCGGTCAGCGCTCCGGCGCGGGCGTCGGCCTGTTGCGGCGCTCCGACGGGCGGCGTGGCCTCCCGCTCAACCCGCTGCGGGGCGCGTCGTGACCGCCGCCGTCGTCGCCGCGCCTCCCGCCGACCGGGCCCGGATCTTCGAGCTCGCCTCGCTGATGCTCACCTACCCCGACACCGAACTGCTCGGGGCCGGCGGCGAACTGCGTACGGCCGCCACTCGTGTCGAGCACCCGGCGGCCCGCGGCCGGATCGCCGAGTTCCTCGACTGGCTGCTCGCCACGCCGGCCATCGACGCCCAGCGCGAGTACGTGCAGACCTTCGACCTGCGCCGCCGCAGCGGCCTCTACCTCACCTACTACCTGCACGGCGACACCCGCAAGCGCGGCATGGCGCTGCTCGTGCTCAAGCAGCGGTACCGCGCCCACGGTCTTCGCCTCGCCGACGGCGAACTGCCCGACCTGCTCCCGGTCGTGCTCGAGTTCGCCGCCGTCGCCGGCCCCGGCGACGGCGAGGCACCCCTGCGCCAGCATCGGCAGGGCCTCGAACTGCTGCGCGCCGCGCTCACCGAGACCGGCACGCCGTACCGCCTGCTGCTCGACGCGGTCTGCGCCGTGCTGCCCGGCCTCACCGACGACGACCGCGCCGCCATCGCGGCACTGGCCGGCGACAGGCCGCCGGTGGAGGCCGTCGGCCTCGACAGCATCGGCGCCGGACCCGACCTGCGCCTCGCCCCGTACCCCGCCTGCTCCGTGGAGTCCTCACGATGAACGTCCTGCTCTGGATCGTGCTGCCCTACACCTGCCTGGCCGTCTTCGTCGCCGGGCACATCTGGCGCTGGCGGCGCGACCAGTTCGGCTGGACCACCCACACCAGCCAGCTGCTGGAGAACCGGCTGCTGCGGCTCGCCTCCCCGCTGTTCCACCTGGGCGCGTTCGGCGTCATCGGCGGGCACGCCGTCGGCCTGCTGGTACCCGAGCCGCTCACCACCGCCATCGGCATCTCCGAGCACACCTACCACGTGGTGTCGATCGCGGCCGGGACGGTCGCCGGCGTCATGCTGTCCGCCGGGCTCGCCCTGCTCATCGCGCGGCGCTTCGTCAACGGCCGCGTCCGGCGCAAGACCACCACCATGGACAAGGTCCTGTACGGGTTCCTCGCGGCCATGGTCGTGCTCGGCATGGTCGCGACGATCGGGCGCAACCTGCTCGGCGGCGGCTACGACTACCGCGAGACGATCGCCGTGTGGTTCCGGGGCATCTTCTGGTTCCGGCCGCACACCGAGCTGATGGCGGGCGCGCCGCTGGTCTACCAGCTGCACGCCGTCGGCGGGTTCCTGTTGCTGGCGCTGTGGCCGTTCACCCGGCTCGTGCACGTCTGGTCCGCCCCGCTGGCGTACCTGTGGCGCCCGTACGTCGTCTACCGCACCCGGCGGGGCCCGGCCCCGACGCCGCCGCCCGCCCCCGACTCGGTTCGCGACACGGCCCGCAGGAGGGTTTCCTCCGGCCGTTAGCGCGGATTCCCGGCGGCCGCACCGGGCGGCCGGAGAGCATGCCTGACCAGGCCGGTGCTCTACCTGGGACTGCTCGGCCACGACTCGCTCCCGGCCATCCTGGTCGGCGGCTTCTTCCTCGGCATCGGCGGCACCGCGTTCGCCGTCGGCGTGCCGTTCGTCAACGCCTGGTTCCCACCCGAGCGGCGCGGCTTCGCCGTCGGCGTCTTCGGCATGGGCATGGGCGGCACCGCGATCAGCGCGCTCACCACGGTCAAGCTGGTCAACGCGCACAGCATGCAGACGCCGTTCGTGATCACCGCCGTGGTGCTGGCCGTCTACGCGGTCGTCGCCTGGCTGGTGCTGCGCGACGCGCCGAACCGCGTCGTGCCGTCCACCCCGCTGGCCGCCCACCTCGGGGCCACCCTGCGGCTGCGCATCACCTGGCAGGCCGCCGCCCTCTACGCGGTCGCGTTCGGCGGCTACGTCGCCTTCTCGGTGTACCTGCCGGCATATCTGAAGAACGCGTACACCCTGACCCAGGCCGACGCCGCGAACCGGATGGCCGGCTTCGTGATCCTGGCCGTGCTCATGCGCCCGATCGGCGGCTGGTTGTCCGACCGGATCGCGGCCGGCCGGGTGCTCGCCGTCAGCCTCGGCGTCGTCATCGCCGGCGCCCTCGTGCAGTCCTTCACCCCCGGCCTGGCCCCGCTCGGCACGATCGCGTTCCTCGGCATGGCGGCCGCCCTCGGCATCGGCAGCGGCGCCACGTTCGCGCTGGTCGCCCGGAAGGCCCCCGCCAACCAGGTCGGCTCCGTCACCGGTGTGGTCGGCGCGGCCGGCGGCCTCGGCGGTTTCGTCCCGCCGCTGCTCATGGGCTCGATCTACGGCAGCTACCACTCGTACGCGCTCGGCCTCGTGCTGCTCGCGGTGGTGGCCCTGGCCGCGCTGCTGCTGACCGTGCTGTCGATCTCCGGCCGCCGGCCCGCCGCCGCCTGAGCCGGCCGTCGCTCCCGGCACGCCGTAGCCTGTCTCGCCGTCCGCGCCCAACACGGACGGCGAGACTGGCGTTGCGACCGGATATCAACGGCCTGGACGTCACGCGCCCAGGGAACCGGGGCCGGTGTGGTGGCGACCGTTGTCGGCCACCACCGCCCGCACGCCGGGGCATCGCCGGCGCAGTTGCAGTTCCAGGCGCTGGTGCAGCGTGCGGCCGGCACCGAGGCAGCCGTGGCAGGCGCCGCCGAGGCGGACGGTCACGACGCCGTCGCGGACGTGGAGCAGTTCGATGGCGCCGCCGTGCGAGCGGGCGAACTGCCCGGCCGCCCCGTCGAGCAGCTGCTGCGCCATGGCGTACAGCAGCGCGTCCGGGCCGGGGCCCTGCCCTTGGGGACCGTGCGCCGCGATCCAGCCGGTCGGTTCGTCGAGGGCGCCGTGCAGCGCGGTGCGGACCCGAGGGCCTTCGGCGGACCAGCTGCGGCCGCGGCCCAGACGGGTCACGACCGCGGCCGGTTCGGCCACGACCTCGGCGAGCGTGCCGTCGGCGAGCAGCACCGCCAGCGGGGCCGGGACGGCGGCGAGGGCGCCGGTGACGCTCAGCGTGCCGGCCGGAATGATCCAGCGCAGCCGATCCGGGTCGCCCGGACAGGCCTGCGGGTGCATGGGAACCATGGTCGTGCTATCCCGTCAGCAGACCGGTGAGTGTCTTGGCGAGGTAGGCCAGCAACCAGGCCGACCCGGTGAGATAGCCGAAGGCGACCAGCGGCCAGGTCCAGGTGCCGGTCTCCCGGCGGATCACGCCGATGGTCGCCATGCACTGCAGGGCGACGGCGAAGTAGACCAGCAGCGCGGCGATCGTGGGCGCGGTGAACACCCGCTGCCCGGCGCGGGCGCCGTCGGCGTAGGTCATCCCGCGCAGCGCCTCGCCCGAGTCCCCCGGGCCATCCGCGGCGGCAACCTGCCCGAGCGTCGCGACGAACGTCTCCCGTGCCGCCTGCGCCGACAGCACCCCGACGTTGATGCGCCAGTCGAAACCCAACGGGTCGAACACCGGGGCCATCAGCCGGCCCAGCCCGGCCGCGTAGCTGTGGTCGATCGTGTACGCCGCCACCGCGGTCCGGTCGCCGGGGTCGACCCCGGCGGCCTGCAACTGGGCGGCCGAGTGCAGCGGCAGGTTCAGCAACAGCCACAACCCGATCGTGGTGGCCACGATGATCGTCGAGCACTTGTACACGAAGGACTTCGCCGAGTCCCACACCGTGATCGCCACCGACCTCGCCGAGGGCAGCCGGTAGGGCGGCATCTCCAGGTAGAACGGCATGAGCCGGCCGCGATGATCGCCGAGCTTCTTGAAGGCCCAGGCGGCCAGCATCGCCGAGACGGCGCCGAACAGGTACATGCCGAACATGACCAGCCCCTGCGCGCCGAATGGCCCGATCCGCCCGGACCGGTCCACCAGCAGGCCGATCAGGACGACGTAGACCGGCAGCCGGGCCGAGCACGTGATCAGCGGGGCGGCCATCATGGTGGCCAGCCGGTCGCGGGCCGAGGGCAGCGTCCGGGTGGCCATGATCCCGGGAATCGCGCAGGCGAAGGACGACAGCAGGGCGACGAAGGCACGGCCTTCCAGGCCGGCGCGGGCCATCACCCGATCCATGAGAAACGCCGCGCGGGACATGTAGCCGACGCCCTCGAGCAGGGCCAGCAACAAAAACAGGAGCATGATCTGCGGTACGAAGGCCAGCACGGAACCGACCCCGCCGATCAACGCGTCGCCCAGCAGGGAGGCCAGCCAGCGGTTGCCGACGTGCCCGGCCACCACCGCCGCCAACCGGTCGAAGCCCGCCGCCACCACGTCCTGCAACGGCGCCGCCAGGGTGAACAGCGTCTGGAAGAACAGCACCATCACCGCGAAGAACACCAGTGTGCCCCACAGCGGGTGCAGCAGGACCGCGTCGATGCGCTGGGTCGCCCGGTGGCGCTCGGCGGCACGGTAGCCGGCGAAGCCGAGCACGGAGTCCACCCACGCGTCCCGCTCCGGCCCGTCCACCGGCGGCGGCAGCACGGGCACCGGCCATGACCGCCAGCCGGCGAGCAGCTCACGCAGCGGCGCGATCCCGTGCCGCCGATGGCCGACCACCGCCAGCACCGGCACCCCCAGCGCCTCGGCGAGGGCGTCAACGTCGAGGGCGCCCTGGCGGCGGACCAGTTCGTCGGTGAAGGTCACGACCAGACCGGCCGGCAGGCCACGCGCCAGGACCTGCGCCACGAAGCCCAGGGACCGGCGCAAGGTGGTGGCGTCGACCACCACCAGCAGCGCATCGGGCCGCTGCACCCCGTCGAGGTGGCCGTCGAGCGCGTCCGCCACGATCTGCTCGTCCGGACTGACCGGCCGCAGCCCGTAGGTGCCCGGCAGGTCCTCGATGACGTACCGGTCGGGACCCACCCGGCACGTGCCCACGAACCGGGACACCGTCACGCCGGGATAGTTGCCCGTCCTGCCCCGCAGCCCCGTCAGCGCGTTGAAGATGCTGGTCTTGCCCGCGTTCGGGGCGCCTACCAGCGCGATGTGCGGCGCGGCGAGGGCGAGCGTGCCCCCGCCACCGTCGTGGCACCCGGGGCTCACCCCTCCACCTCTTCGACCACGCGCACCCAGGCCGCCTGCTCCCGGCGCAGGCATATGTCGTAGTCCTGCACCCGGTAGAGCACCGGATCCCGCAGCGGCGCGCGACGCAACACCTGCACCACCGCGCCCGCGGTGAACCCGAGATCGGCCAGCCGCCCGGCGGTGGCCGGCTCCGGCGCGACGACACGGACGACCCTTGCCCGGGCGCCGGGTGCGAGTTCGGCAAGCGTACGGTCGTTCGCGCGCTCCGGGCGGTCCTGGCGCCCGGTGAACCTCGTCCCGACCATCCGCAACCTCCGGCCAATCCGTGCCTGCGTTTGGTGAGGCTAACCTCCCAATTCGGGCCGGACACGGGCCTTTGGACCTGACTTGCCGGGCCTGTGCTCGGTGACGGCGCGACCGTCGCCACCATTGTCCGAAGTGGACGGTGGCCGGGGCTGCGCTCAGCCGCCCGGGGGCATGTCACGGACCGCGGCGACCGCCTCGACCGCCAACGGCAGCAGCCGGTCGACGTCGGCGGGGTCGTAGTCGGCGTGCCGGCGTTTGCGGATGCCGTGGTCGCTGAGGACGAGATGCCGGCCCGGGGCCTGGCGTCGTAAAAAACGCTAACCGCTCCCACCCGGGACTGCGCCCCGCAGCGTTGTGTGGTTACGGCGTGTCCGATGCCACCGCCGTACGTCACATGGGTATATGCCGATCTTCGCCCTCCCGAGACTCGCGGCGCGTCCCATCGACCGGCCCCGCCGTGCAGACCGATCCGCAGGTCGGAGGCGTCGTGACGACGATGGATGCGCTCAGGCCGGAACGCGGCCGCGCAATCGCGGGCGCAGCGGCCGGAGCGGCCGGGGAGGGCTCGGCGGCCGGTGCCCACGAGCCGCGTCACTAAGCTCCGCCCTCGGACCGGGTACGACGCCAGCCGCGGTACGAATCACCCTCGGGAGACTTTCATGACCATCACCACGACCGGACCCTCGCGGTACTCGTTCAGCAACGCGGCCCCGGAGGGCGACGAGCAACTGCGGCTGCTGGCCGGCATCCTGGACGAACACTCGACGGCGGTGCTCGGCCGCATCGGCGTCACCGCCGGCTGGCACTGCCTGGACATCGGCCCGGGCGCCGGGACGATCACGCATTGGATCGCGGAGCGGGTCGGACCCGACGGCCACGTCACCAGCCTCGACCTGGACCCCCGGCACATCCCCACCGCCGGGAACATCACCGTCCGGCAGGGTGACGTCCGCACCGCCCAGCTCCCCGCCGACCACTACGACCTCATCCACGCCCGCCTGCTCCTGCTGCACCTGACCGACCGCGACGCCGTCATCCGGCGATTGGTCGCCGCACTCAAGCCGGGCGGCCTGCTGGTGACGTCGGACTGGGACACCACCCGGCGCGACGTGCTGCTGCACGCCCCCAACGAGGCGTGCGCCGCCGCGTTCGACGCCTTCCAGGACGCCCTGCTGGGCATCCTGGAACACAACGGCGCGGACCTCGGCTGGGCCCGCCGCGCCCCGCTCTCCCTGCGCGCCGCCGGGCTGGTCGACCTGCAGACCGAGGTGAACAACCGGCTGTGGCCCGGCGGCACTGCTGCCAACCTGCTGCACGTCAGCAACTCCTACCAGCTACGCGACCCGCTGCTCGCCCGCGGTGTCACCAACGAGCAGCTCGAGCTGGTCCGCACCGCGATGCTCGACCCGCAGGCATTGGCCTACTGCTACCCGACGTACACCAGCATCGGCCGCCGGCCCCTGCCCGACGCCCCAGACCCGGCCTTCGAGGATGCCGGCGGCGGTCCCGCTCGCGGCCGGCGCGCCGAGTAGCAGTGTCGTTTCGTACGCCGCCGCGCCCCCGCCAGCGACGCTGGCCTCATGACCACCTTCGACGCCACGGAAGCCGCCCTCGTTCGCCAACCGCGTGCCTGCTCCGCCGGAGCGCTACCTAGACGAGCACCTTTTCGAGCCCGGCCGCCGCGAACGCCGCCTCGACGGCGGCCCGGTCCTCGGTGAAGTGGCCCCAGGAGTCGACGTGGGCCACCGTCACCTCGCGGGCGCCGAGGATCCGGACCGCCTCGACAAGCCCGGCCGCGTCCAGGGTGAGGTTCGCCTCGCCGAGCAGCGCGGTGCGGGCCCGGCCGCCGTGCAGCACCGCCGCCTCGATGTCGGGGAAGCGGGCGGCGACGGCCCGCACGACGTCCAGCGAGGCGTTGTCGCCGCTGACGTACAGCGTCGGCTCCCCCGGTGCACGCAGCACGAACCCGGTGACGGGCCCGGTGAGGTGCTCGGTGCCGTCGGGCCCATGCTGGGCGGGCACCCCCGTGATCGTGACCCCGCCCACCGACGCCTGCACCCACGGCTCCAGCCCGCGCGCGGCGCCCCCGAGCCGTCCGGCGCCGAGCGGGGTGGTGAGCACCAGGGGTACCGACGCCAGATAGTCGCGACCCGAGCGGTCCAGGTTGTCCGGGTGCTGGTCGTGGGAGAGCAGCACGACGTCGACCCGCTCCGGCGCGGGTGCGAGCGGCGGGGCGGTCTTGACCAGGACGCGCTGGCCGAGCGGGTACTCCCCCGGGCCGTCGAACGTCGGGTCGGTGAGCAGCGTCAGGCCGCCGTAGGTGAACAGGACGGTCGGCCCGCCGAAGTGCGTGAATTCCATGCCCCACAGCCTCGCCGCCGGGCCTGGCGCCCGTAAGTGGCTTGAAGGACGTCGTACGATAGGTTCAAGCCATGATTGGCGTGATCATCGGCGACGGCGCTCCGATGCTGGAGGTCGCGGTCGCCCCCCGGGTGTTCGGCGCGGCCGGCTTCGAGGTCCGCACCGCCGGCGAGCGCCCGGGCCCCCTCGCCACGACGGCCGGCATCGCGCTGACCCCGCCGTCCACCTTGGACGCCCTCGACGGCGCCGGCACGGTGATCGTCCCCGGCTGGCGCCCGCCCGGCGGCCCGCCGCCCGACCCTGCCGTGCTGGACACCCTCCGCCACGCCCACGCCGGCGGCGCCACCGTGGTCGGCCTGTGCATGGGCGCCTTCGTCCTGGCCGAGGCGGGCCTGCTCGACGGGCGCCGGGCCACCACCCACTGGCGTCACCTGGACGACTTCGCGCAGACCTATCCGGAGGTGTCCGTGGTCGGCGACGTCCTGTACGTCGACGAGGGAACCATCGTCACCAGTGCGGGCAGCGCCGCCGGCCTGGACGCCTGCCTGCATCTCCTGCGCCGCGACCACGGCCCGGCCGTGGCCAACGCCGTCGCCCGCGCCCTGGTCGTCGCGCCGCAGCGGGCCGGCGGCCAGGCCCAGTTCGTCGAGCACCCGGTCCCCCGCCTGCCGGCCGGCGACGCCATCGCCGACGCGATGCGGTTCGCGCTGCAACGCCTGCCCGACCCGGCCCTGGACGTGGCCGCCCTGGCCGCCGAGGTCCACCTGAGCCGGCGCACCTTCGACCGCCGCTTCCGGGAGGCGACCGGCTGCTCCCCGCTGCAGTGGCTCCTCACCCAGCGGGTCCTGCGCGCCCAGCACCTGCTGTCCACGACCGGCAGCCCGATCGACACCGTGGCCCGGGCGAGCGGCTTCTCCGACGGGGTGGCCCTGCGGCCGCACTTCCGGCGGGTGGTCGGCGTGCCCCCGCAGTCGTACCGCGCCAGCTTCCGCGTCTCGTAGCCCTCCCCGCCGGCGCCCGCTCCACCTCGGTCGCGTGCCCCGGCCGTACAGTGGTTGGCGTGAGTGCCGAGGCCGTGGAGTCCGTCGGGGCCGGCATCCGCCGGCTGCGGACGGCCCGCGGGCTCACGCAGCGGGACCTCGCGCAGCCCGAGTACAGCCGGGCGCTGCTCGCCGCCGCAGATGCGTAGCGAGCGAGAACACCTACCGCGACCGGCCGGCCAGCTCGTCGCCGATCACGCTCAGGAGCTGCAGTTTCTCGTGGCTCTCGCTGCCGGGCTGTGCGGTGTGGACGACCAGCTGCTGCGACTGGTCCGGGTCGATCAGCCGCTGGCAGTGCAGGTCGATCGACCCGACCTTCGGGTGCATGAGCTGGACCGGGCCGCAGTAGCGGCTCGCCACCGGATGCTCGCGCCAGAGCGCGGCGAACTCGGGACTCTCCTCGAGCAGTGCGCCGACCAGCACGCCCGCCCGGGAATCCTTGCCGTCGCGGATGTACGACTCGTGCAGGTCCGCGACGATGAGTGGCCCTTCGGCTGGCCGGAGCAGCCGCGTCGCCGGGTCGGTGAACCAGCGGTAGTGCAGGCTGCGCGCGAGACCATTGTGGACGCGCTCGTCTCCGATCAGGGCGACGGACAACGGGGTCTGCAGCAATGTCTCGCCGAGCGGGCTCACCACCTGCGCCGCGGCATCGTGCAGACCGTCGAAGATGCGCATCATGCCGGGGTTGACGTGGTTGTCGGTGGAGCGGCGCGGGGTGGCGTACCCGGCGAGCCGGAAGAGATGGTCGCGCTCCTCCAGGGACAGGCGCAGCCCGCGGGCGAGCGCGCCGAGGATCTGCTCGGAGGGATGGGGACCGCGCGGCTGTTCGAGGCGGCTGTAGTAGTCAATCGACATGTCGGAGAGCACCGCGACCTCCTCGCGGCGAAGGCCGTGCGTGCGCCTGCGCCGCCCGCGCGGCAGGCCGACGTCCTCCGGTTGCAGGGCTTCACGGCGGGTGCGCAGGTACTCGGCCAGCCGGGCGCGGTCCATGCTCACACCGCCGCGAACTCGACGCCGGCAAGGCGCTGCGAGACGTCCCACAGTCTGGCGGCCGCGGCTTCGTCGCGTGCCGGGCGGTAGAGGTCCAGTTCGGCCGGGCCGCCGGTGAACTGGCCGAACCCGTCCGGTCCGTAGAAGTGACCGCCCTCCGCCTGGTGGCTGGTGGCCGCGTACAGGGCCGGGAGCAGGCCCCGTTCGACGCCGTGGACCAGCACGCCCCAGCTTGCCAGCCGCTTCATGACGGCCTCGATCGGCGAGGGCTTATCCCGGCCCATGTTCGGGCCGGCGGCGTACAGGCCGGTCAGGGTCGTGCCCGGATGAGCGGCGTTGCTGACGATCCCCAACCCGGCCGCCCGTGAACGCCGGTCGAGCTCGAGCGCGAACATCAGGTTCGCGAGCTTCGACTGGTTGTACGCGCGGACCGGCGCGTACGCCCGCTCGCTCTGCAGGTCCGCCCAGTTCAGCTTGGCGTGCCGCGCCGCGCTGCTGGTCATGGTCGTCACCCGGGCCTCGCCGGCGCTCAGCAGCGCCAGCAGCCGGCCGGTGAGCGCGAAGTGCCCGATGTGGTTGGTCCCGAACTGGAGCTCGAGGCCGTCGACGGTGGTGTGCCGCGTCGCCGGCGTCATCAGCCCGGCATTGTTGATCAGGATGTGGATGGGCCGCCCCTCGGCGTTCAGGGTGTCCCCCAACGCCTCCACCGACTTCAGCGAGGCCAGGTCGAGCCCGCGGAGCGATGCGGCGGCACCGGGCACCTCGTCGCGGATGCGACGCAGCGCGGCGGCGCCCTTGACCTCGTCGCGGACCGGCAGGAGAACCTCGGCACCGGCCGCGGCCAGGCGGATCGCCAGGCCGAGTCCGATGCCGCTGCTCGCCCCGGTCACGACGGCGAGCCGCCCGCTCAGGTCGGTGGTGTGCTGCATGGTTACCTTCTTCATGCCTCAAACTCTGATGCCACTGCCCGTTCGCAGCCATGTACTGGCAGTACATGCTCAGCGGCCGGGCCAGCCCCGCAGCTTTGCGGGATTCAGGACGACCCACAGGGTCGTGGCCCGGTCTTCGTGGCAGCTGACGGCGATCACGGCCACGGCGGTGCCGGCCCGGCGGATCGCCAGGCCGGTGCTGCCGTTGACGCTCTCGATCGTCAGGTCGGTTCCGGCCAGCAGGGTACGGAGCAGCCAGGCGACCCCGGCCGCCCCGTGCACGGGACGGATCGCAGCGGGTGCGCGGCCGCCGCTGTCGCACACGGCGACGGCGTCCGGGTCGAGGGCGGCCTCGATCGCGATGACGTCGCCCGTGTGGCAGGCGGCGGCGAGCCGGCGTACGACGTCGTCATGAACCCGAGGCACTACCGGCCGATACCCTCGCCTCCGCGGCACCCGCGGCCCCCTGTCCTTCATCCGTCTGCGGCTAGGACAGGGCAGGCCCCTCCGTTGTGACAGCGGAAAATGCTGCGAGCTTCTCCGGATTCATCATCCACAGCACCTGGTCGATTCCGGACGCGGAGGCGTTGATCGTGACCATGCCGAGCAGCTCGTCGCCGCGGCGCAGCACCGCGCTGGTCTGCCCGTTCGTCGTGACCCACCGCAGGTCCACACCCTCCCAGTACCAGGTGGAGAAGGCCGCGATGTACTTCGCCACACGGGCCGCGCCCACGACCGGCTTGCGGGACACCTGCCGGGCTCCGTTGCCGTCGGAGACGCTCGCGACATCGGCTGCGAACAGCTTCTCCAGCGCCTCGAGATCGCCGCCGCGGGCGGCATCGAGGAAGGCGGCCAGCAGCTGCCGCTGGGCGGTCTGCGGTACCGGGAGCCTCCGCTCACCGGCGACGTGTTTGCGCGCCCGGCTGACCAACTGGCGCACGGCCGGATCGGTGGACTGCAGGATCGCGGCGATCTGCGGATACGGGTAGTCGAATGCCTCCCGCAGCACGTACGCTGCCCGCTCGTGCGGGGTGAGCTTCTCCAGCAGCATCAGGACCGCGAGCTCCAGCGCCTCCCCGCGCTCGGCGCCCAGGAACGGGTCCGCCCTGGTGTCGACCGGCTCGGGCAACCAGGGTCCGATGTACGTCTCGCGGCGCGCCCGGGCCGACTGCAGCTCGTTGATGGCGAGTCGCGTCGTGGTCGTCGCCAGGAACGCGCCCGGATTGTTGACCACGCTGCGGTCGGTCGTCTGCCAGCGCAGCCAGACTTCCTGCACCAGGTCCTCGGCCTCGCTAACGCTGCCGAGCATGCGGTACGCGATACCGAACAACCGTGGGCGCACGCCGGCGAAGACCGATGCCGCCTCGTCGAGATCCCCCACCACTGTTCCCCCAAGGTGATTCGCGCGCGCTTCCCCAGGCTAGCGAACACGTGGTTGGCTCCATCACCGCGACGTCCTCGAGCGGCGGTGAGTTCGACACGTCGATCACCACGCAGCGGCTGATCGGCGGTTCACCCGGCCGGGTCAGCCTCGCTCGCCCCACCACCGACCGCCAGCGCGGCAGCCAGCTGATCACGGCCGGTCACCCCCAACCGCGGATAGAGGTGGTCCAGATGGGAGCCGACGGTGCGGTGAGAGATGAACAGGCGCTGGGCGATCTCTCGATTGCTCAGGCCCTGCGAAGCCAGCATCGCGATCTGCAGATCCTGCGCGGACAGCCGCTGGCCGACGGTCGGGTGCCGCCGGGCGCTGGATTCGCCGGACGCCCGCAGTTGGATACGGGCCGCGTCGGCCCATGGCAGGGCGCCGAGCCGGTCGAACTCGTCTCGGGCGGTGCGTAGCAGGTCGCGGGCGTCGAGGTCGCGCAGCTGTGCACGTAGCCAGCGGCCGTGATGCAGGTGCAGGCGGGCGCGGACCAGCCGGCAGCCGGCCGGAAGCGCGGCCAACGCGGCGTTGTAGCGTTGCTCCGCTTCGTCATCCGGGGCGAGCACGGCGCTGGTGTAGGCGTCCGCCATCGTCATCATTTCCGAGGGCAGCCGCCGGGCCAGCTCGGGCAGGTCGGCCAGCAGTTTCCGCCCCTGCTCGACGGTGCCCGCGGCAACAGCGGCGTCGGCCAGGTCCGGCGCCACCAGCCATCGGCTCACCGAGTGGTGATGCGGGTCGGCCGGGTCGAAGACGGCCGCAAGCATGTCGTACGCCTCGGTGGCGCGACCGGCGAACAAGGCGAGCAGGCCGTCGATCTGTTGCGCCATCACGGTGGCGAACGGCATGTAGGGGAACAGGCTGCCGGTGCGGAGTTCGGTGCCGAGTCGCGCCGCCGCTGCCGTCTCGCCCCGCAGCGTGGACACCAGTCCGGCCGTGGCCGTCAACCCCAGCAGGGCGATCGTCTCCCCGGTCTCCTTCGCCAGCAGATACCCCTCCTCGGACTCGGCGCGAGCCTGGTCGAGCTGACCCAGGTAGACGCGTGGCCACGAGCCAGCCAGTGCGCGGGCGAGCAGCCCGAGCCGCCCCTGCGATCGCCAGCTCGCGGCCGCTCGGGCCAGGTACCGGGTGCTGCGGGTGAAGTCGCCGAGAACCATCGCGCCGGAGCCGAGGAAGTGCATGATCCTGCCATCCTGCTGGTCCGGGGCGATGTCGCCGATGCGCGCCAGCACGTCAGCGCCATGCCGGTACGGTTCGGTGTACGCCCGCACCGCCAGCACGTGAGCGGTGTCCGGGTCGGCGTCCCACCGGTTCATCTCGGCGGCCGTCTCGGCCCGTGTTCGCGCGTCGCCGTCCTGGAAGAAGCACCGTGCCGCGGCCCGCCACAGCAGGTTCTCGGCGACGTCCCGGGCCCCGTCGTCAAACGCCCCGGCCGCCGCGCGCACCATGTCCAGAATCCGTTGGCGGGGCTCGTCCGGCTCGAACGCGGCGTTGTCGGACACGAGCAGGAGACGGGCCCGTTCGACCGGGCCCAGCGCGCTGAGGTCCGCGCGAGCCAGCAACATCCGAGTGTGGTGGCGGTCGTTGAGATCGCTGGACAGCTCTGCCGCCCGGACCAGGATGCGGGTCCGGCGGCGGGTGTCGGTGACCAGGCCCGCCGCCCGGCTCAGGGCCGCAACGGCCGCGGCGACCTTGCCTCGGGCCTGCGACGCGTCGGCGAAGCGTTCGAGCCGGCCGGCCAGCTTCTCGTCCGGGCCGAGGGTCGCCGCCACGAGATGGGCGAGCTGGCGCTCAGGAACGTCGTCCAGCACCGAGGCCAGGGCGCGGTGGACGGCCAGCCGATCGGCGAGCGTGGCGCGCTCGTAGATGGCGGAGCGCATCAGCGGATGACGAAACTCGGGCTTGTCCTCGATGAACGTGACCAGTCCCGCGCCGACCGCCTCATGAAGCACGTCCACGGTCACCGCCGAGTCGACGAGCCGGCTCGACACCTCCAGCAGCCGGCTCAGCGGCGCCGTCGGCTCCGCGGCCATGACGAGGAGAAAGGCGCGGCAGGCGGGGCTCACCTCATCGGTACGGGCGGCGAAAGCTTCCTCCAGCCGCTGGGTCAGTGGCAGGTCGTGCATCCTCCCTTGCGTCCCCTGCACGGCCTTGGGCAGTTCGACGAGGGCGAGCGGATTGCCTGCGGAGCGTTCCAGGATGAGCGCCCGCACCGACTGCGGCAGGCCCGGCGCGCCTGCATCGAGCAGTTCGGCGGCGGCCGCTCGGCCGAGCGGTTCGAGGTGCAGTTCGGGTTGGGCCATCGCCGCGCGCCAGTCGGCGCCGTCGCTGCGTGCGGCGCCGACTGCCAGAATGGCGTGATCGCGGGCGCGCCTGGCGACGAAGCTCAGCACCTCCCGGCTTGGCGAGTCGAACCACTGCAGGTCGTCGCAGAGCAGCAGGACCGGTTGCCGGTCGGCGGCGTCGGCGAGCAGTTCCAGCACGGCGAAGGCGACCCGGTACGCGTCGGGTTGACTCCCCACGCCACCGAACGCACCCCGCAGGGCCAGCCGATGCGTCTCCGGCAGGTCGGCCACCTGGCGGGAGATCCGCTGCAGCAGCAGGTGCAGCGCGGCGAACGGAAACCATCGCTCGGTTTCCACTCCAGCTGTCGACAAGATGATGAAGCCGCGCTCCGCGGCGTCGGCGCCGACAGCACGCAGCAGCGCGGACTTGCCGACGCCGGGGGTGCCGTGGACCAGCAACGTGGACCCACGCCCGACCGCCGCGTCGGTGAGCAGCCGGCGCATGGCACCCAGTTCGGCGTCCCTGCCGACCATCACCGGCGCGGGTGCCGCCGGACTGAGTCCGCGGTGGGAATCGACGGCCAGGACCGCGGTGGCCCGGGCCTGTCGCCGGTCATCGTCCAGGAGCGGCATGGCCCGAGCGACGATGTCCGCCCGGCCGTTGACGGGGGCGGTGCCGGCCGATAGCTGGGCCGGTGCGGACGGCGGGGAAGCGGTGGTGGTTGTCTTTCCGGTGCGCTGGTGCAGGAGACGGTCGTACGCGTCGAGCAGTTCCTGACCGGGACTGATGCCGAGTTCGTCGCGGAGCCGCCGGCGAAGGTCCCCGAACAGATCGAAAGCCTCTGCCTGCCGTCCGTCGGCCGCAAGCGCCAGCACGAGTCGGGCCTGCAGGGCCTCGTCCAGCGGATCTTGACCGGTCGCCTGGCGCAGCGCCGGGATGACCATCCGCACCTGTCCGGCCCGCAAGGCGATGTCGGCGGCGTCCCGCACCGTATGGGATCGCTCAGCCTCCATCGCGACGAATGTGGGATGGGTGCGTGAGGTGGGCTCCAGCCCGGCGGCACACGGGCCCTGCCACAGCGACAAGGCGTCGAGGTAGAGGCGTACCGCTCGGCTTGGGTCCGTCGCCTCCCTGGCCTGTGCCACCAGTTTGCGGAAGCGCAGAAGGTCGAGTGAGTCCTCGGTGACCCGAAGCTGATACCCGGCCGCCTCCCGGGTAAGGAAGCGGCCGGTAGCTCGCACCGGCAGGCCGGGTTCGATCAGGCGGCGGAGCACGCCGATGTAGCGGTGTACGACGTTGACCGCGCTCGTCGGCGGATCCTCGTCCCAGATGGCGTCGACCAGTTCGGTCACGCTGACGACCGACCCCGTTCGGGCCAGCAGGAGGGCGAGCACGAGTCGCTGCTGGCGACCGCCGATGTCGACGTCGGTCGTGCCGCGCTGGACTCGTACCGGGCCGAGGATCCTGAACTGTACGGCCGTCATGCGGCGCGAGTGCTTCCGCGAGTCGACAAGCGCCGATCCTCAACAAACGTTCGCACGTTGTCCTCCATTCTCCGCTTTCACAAGCCGAGACATGGTGGTGTGCCTGGTTGTGACAGACTTAGGTGTGACTCCGGTCACATTCGCGGCCTGACACTGAACATCTTCGCCACCCCTGATTCATGGCTGTAGATGTCGCCGTAAGGTCACTCACGGCAGCACTGCTCTGAAACTGCCTCTGACCTACGCACGCCTAGCGTCGGGCACACAGAGAGTCGCCGACCAGGAGGCATCGATGCCTGAAGCCGCTGTCGATCCCGTCGCCCCCGCGTTCGCGGACGTCGCGTCGACCCGGCCGGGCGGAGGTGCCGACAGGTACCGCGCCGCCTTGCGGACAACGGCCCGACCCGATGTCCGCCCCGACCATCTCGCCGAATTCATCGACGTTCGTGACCGGCTGTTGTGCATAGCGCGGCGAATCGTCGGCAACCGATCCGATGCCGAGGACGTCGTGCAGGACGCGTGGCTGCGCTGGGACCACACGGACCGCGGGGCCGTCCACGACGTGCCGGCGTTCCTGTGCCGGACGACCACCCTGTTGTCGATCAATGCGATCCAGACGGCGCACGTCCGACACCAGAGCCCGACGGGAGTGTGGCCGGCGAACTGGCCAGACCGTGGCGACGACCCCGTGGCGGTGGTGGAACGCATGGAAGAACTGCGGGCCGCGATGCTGCTGCTCATCGAACGGCTCACTCCTCGGGAGCGGTCCGCCTTCGTACTCCGGGAGGCGTTCGGCTACCCGCATCGGCAGATCGGCGACGTGCTCAGCCTGACCGAGACCAATGCGCGCCAGCTGATCCGACGTGCCCGGGTCCGGCTGGCCGCCGACCCCGGCAGACCGGCGTCGCCCGCGGAACAGCTCAGGCTGCTGACGGCATTCCGGAAAGTTGCCCGAACCGGGGACCCGAGCGCTCTCGCCGACATTGCGAAGGACCCGGGTACCTCGCGAGCGGCGGGGCCGGCCTCGTAGCTTCGCGGGATTCAGAACGACCCGGAGGTTCTTGGCCCGTCCCTCGGCGCAGCTGACGGCAATCGCGGCCACGGCGGTGCCGGCCCGGCGGATTGCCAGGCCGGCACCTTCGCCCCCTGCCTTCACCTGTCAGCAGCTATGACAGGGCAGGCGCCCACTTTGCGACAGCGATCGACGGAGCCGATGCGGTTCGTCGGTGGGGTGCGCCGGCCGGTTGACGACGGCTGGAGATCCCCGCGACGTCTCGGGACCCTCACCCGGGAACCGGACTACGCCGAGACCGCGTCCACGGCCTCGAGGATCGAGGCCGCCACCGCGCCTGGCTGCGAGACACCGAGCGCGTGGGACGCGCCGGGCACCTCGCGGATCCCCTTGGCGCCGGCCCGCTCCGCCATGAAGCGGTGCAGGGCTACCGGGATATTGAGGTCCCGGTCGCTGAAGACGAACCACGACGGGATCGCCTTCCAGGCCGGTGTGTCCGTCGGCAGGCCGGCCGAGAGGGCGGCCTGCGTGACCGGGCGCTGGGTCGCGCACATCACGGCAGCCTGGGCGGGGGTAATGTCAGCGGCGAACTGGTGGTGGAAGGCGTCCGGCCGGATGGCGAATCGGAATCTGCGCCACGCGGGTTACTCGCCCCGGGCGGCCGGGCCGAGCCCAAGCCCTGGTCGGGTCCGGAGTCGATGTGCATCGCCTTGACCGCGCCGAGAAGGCTGCGGAGGCCGGCCAGCTCGCGCTCGGCGTCCGCGCGACTGAGCAGCCAGTCGGCGGCCGCTACCCCGGTGGCGTCGCCTGGGTGGCTCGACTCGGCCATGAACAGTTCCGCCTTGACTCTGAGCTCGCGCTCATGGAAGGAGTTCTCCTCGGGCAGTCTCATGGGGTGAACGGGCGGCGGAGCCACTCGTCGAAGCGGGTACCGGCAAGGCGGGCACTGCCGTCGTCGGGGACGAGGCTGCGCTCCTCCAGCTCCTGGCCGAAGTAGGGCGCGTGCGGGTCGCTGATCACCGTGCGGGGGTCGTTGCGGGTACGCAGGACGCTGCGGACGAGCTCGTCGAGCGGGAACTGCTCGGGTCCGGCGAACTCGATAGTGCCGTTCACCGGGGCCGTGACGGCGACTTCGCACATGGCGTCGGCGACGTCCTCGGCAGCCATCGGCTGGATGAGCGCGGGCGAAAGGCGGATCTTGTCGTCCTCGGTCGCCTGGGCGGCGATTCGCTCGACGAACTCGAAGAACTGCGTCACCCGGACGATCGAGTACGGGATGGTGGATTCCTTGATGAGGCGCTCCTGCGCGACCTTCGCCCGGAAGTACGCGTTGCCGGGCGGGCGCTCGATGCCCACGATCGACAGCGCGACGTGATGCGTGACGCCCGCGGCCGCCTCCGCGGCGAGCAGGTTGCGGGTCGAGGTGGTGAAGAACTCCATGACCGCCGCCTCCTCGAAGGACGGCGAGTTCGTCACGTCGACGACGACCTGCCTGCCCGCCAGGGCAGCGGCCAGGCCTTCGCCGGTGAGGCTGTTGACGCCCGACGCGGGGGAAGCCGCGACCACGTCGTGCCCGTGCTCGCGCAGCTTGTGCACAACCTTGCTGCCGATGAGCCCGCTGCCACCGATCACCACGATCTTCTTTGCGGTCCGGGTGCGCAGCGCCTGCCGCAGCACCGCGATCGCCTGCGCGGTGGCCGCCTTGGCGGCGTTGGTGTCCCTCAAGGGGTTCAGCATCATGAAGTCGTGGCAGGTACCGTCGTAGCGCACCGTGGTGATCGGCACTCCGGCGGCGCGCAGCTTGGCCGCGTAGGCCTCGCCCTCGTCGCGCAGCACGTCGGCCTCGTCCACGATCAGGAAGGCCGGCGGCAGACCCGCGAGATCCTCGGGCGTCGCCCGCAACGGTGACGCCGTGATCTCCGAGCGCACCGAGTGGTCCGGGGCGTAGCAGTCCCAGAACCACGCCATCGCCTTCGCCGTCAGGTGCGGCCCGTCGGCGAACTCGGCGTAGCTGCCGGTGTCCTGCCCGGCGTCGGTGACCGGGTAGTACATCGACTGGTGCACGAACGTGACGTCGCCGCGCTGCTTGGCCATGAGCGTCACGGCGGCGGTCATGTTGCCGCCCACCGAGTCGCCGGCGATCGCCAGCCGGGAGGCGTCCAGGCCGTACGACGCACCGTCGGCCACGATCCATTGCGCCGCCGCGTAGATCTGCTCGATCGCCACCGGGTAGTGCGCCTCCGGGGATGACGTGTACGCCACGAAGACCACGGCCGCGCCGACCCCAACGGCGATCTCCCGGACCAGCCGGTCGTGCGTGCCGGCGTTGCCCAGCACCCAGCCGCCACCGTGCACGTACAACACCACCGGCAGCGCGCCCGTGACACCCTGCGGCCGGACCACCCGTACGCGCACGTCACCGACGGCGGCTGCGACGGTCACCCACTGCTCGTCGATCGGCGGCGCCGCGACCGGCTCGCCCTGCACGTCATCGAGGACCTTGCGCGCCGCCTCCGGAGCGAGCTGGTACAAGAACGGTGGCTCTGCCGCGGCCTCGGCGAACTCTCGCGCGGCCGGCTCGAGCACAACATCGGACACGATGTGCCTCCTCAGTCGGTGTGTCTCTGTGCTCAGGAACGCTAAGGAGGCCGAGTGCGGAAGCAGTGGCGAACGAGTGAGTGCGCGCGTCACTGGCGTACCTGTGTTGCTACGATCCGCACTCGTGGGCCTCGACGCTGCTGGACGAGGTCACCGGTCTGGGCCACGAGGGCGGGTACGGTTCCGGCCTGATCAGGCGGCGGAGGTGCGGACCAGGGTGCGGATCTGGCGGAGCAGCACCGAGATGGCGGCCAGATCGCCCGGGGAGTCGCCGAACTCGCCGATCGTGTTGCGGGTGCGGGCGATCGACGTGGCGTTGCTCTGCTCCCACTCGTGGACCCGGGCCACGGCGTCGGCGTCCGGCGCCGTGGCGTTGAGGACCTCCCCCGTCAGGGCGGCCAGCGCGGCGTAGAGGTCGTAGCGCAGCGCCATGCGGGCCAGCGTCTGCCAGCGGTCCTCGCGCGGCAGGTTGGAGATCCGCGACAGCAGGTCGCCGATGCGGAAGCGCTCCGACAGCACGTAGTAGACCGTGGCGACCTCACTGACCTCCCGGCCCGTCCGCGACGCGACCTCGACGATGTCGAGGAGGCCGAAGCCGTACATGATCCGGGTTGCCGCGTCCGCGATCTCCGTCGGCAGGCCCAGCCCGCGCAGCGTGGCGGCGTTGGCGTCCAGCTCCTCGCGCTCCTGCCCGCGGAACAGCGTCTCCAGCTGCGGCAGCAGGCGCGAGATGCCGGGGCGCAGCCGGGCGGTCTCACCCGGGACGTCGATCGGCAGCCGCCGGTTGGAGACCATCCAGCGGACCGCCCGGTCGAGCAGGCGCCGGGTCGCCAGATAGGCCGCCGTCTGCGCCTCCGTCGGGACCTGGTTGTCGAGGGACTCGACGGCGCGGCGCAGTTCGCCCAGGCCGTACACCTCCTGGATCACCACGGATGCCCGGAGGATGTCCGCGGCGCCGGTCCCGGTCTCCTCGGCGGCGCGGTGGAAGAACGTCGTGCCGCCGCGGTTGACGGCCTGGTTGACCACCTGCGTGGTGACGATCTCGCGGCGCAGCGGGTGCTCGGCCATCGCCTCCACGAAGCGCTCCCGCAGCGGGGTCGGGAAGTAGTCGAGCAGCACCTCGTTGGTCCAGTCCTCGTCGGGCAGCTTGGAGTCGAGGATCTCGTGCTCGAGGACGATCTTGACGTAGGACAGCAGGACCGCGAGCTCGGGTGAGGTCAGGCCGACCCCCGCCGCGGCGCGCGCGTCGAGCTCCTCGTCGGTGGGCAGGCCCTCCAGCTCGCGGTCGAGCTGGCCGTGGCGCTCCAGGTCGGCGATGAGCCGCTTGTGGACCGGCAGCAGCGAGCGGGACTGCGCGCGGGCGTTGCCCAGGGCGGTGGCCTGGTCGTAGTTGTCGCGCAGGACCAGCTCGCCGACCTCGTCGGTCAT